>CAZJZM010000145.1:2196-2542 GCA_964550485.1 Microcaldota archaeon
CAATCATCCCAGTCGAGAACAGCAGCAGGGCGGTAACTGTCGCCGTCAACTCTGCCAGGCGAAAAGCTCCCGATGCCCTCGCCCTGCCCACCCACTTGTTTCTGCCGAATTCGATCAGGTCATTCCGCAATAGTTTCCCCTCGGGGACAGGCGCTTCCGTTTAATTGTTTAGACGCGTTCGGCGCGATGCAGAAAACGCTCTCTCTTCGCGGTTTCCAATGCGGCAGCGGCAGCCGCGATGTTTCCTCAAATGGTCCCCCTGCATAAAGTTCACGGCGCCCTCGCCAGCGCCGGCGTCCCATCGCCGCATCCAACTGGACAAAGGGCAAGCTGCGTTGTTGACCAT
>CAZJZM010000146.1:0-2534 GCA_964550485.1 Microcaldota archaeon
GCGGATTGCTGAGCGGCGTGGCGACGGGCGTGAAGAGGCTGCTGCCTCATGCGCGTATCTACGGGGTGGAACCGGAACTGGCAGCCGACACGGCGCAGAGCTTCCGCACCGGAAAGATTGCGACCTGGGGCGCGGAACTGACCAGCAGGACGATTGCCGACGGCCTGCGAACGCAAAGCGTGGGAGTGCGGAACTTCGCGCATATTCAGGAGTTCGTGGAAGGCATTGTGACGGTGAGCGAAGCGGAGATCCGGGCGGCGATGCGCGCGATCGTGGCGGCCACACACCTGGTTCCGGAACCCAGCGGAGCGGTTGCCGCAGCGGCGCTGTTGTTCCACGGAGCCGAACTGCCCGCTTATCGAAAGGCAGTTGCGGTGGTGAGCGGCGGAAACGTGGACCCGGCGATGCTGGCCGCCATTCTTGGTGAAACCGATTGATCTGCTGCCGGGCCCGGCAACCAAAAAATCACATTCATCTCCGCGCAACCGTTTAACCTTTTTCCAAATTACTCCGATAACCAACCTGTCGATGTGATTCGACGGGAGAAGAACGATGGCACTTTTGACGTGGAGCGACCAGTACTCCGTGGGCGTCCAGGCATTCGATAAGCAGCACCGCGGTCTGGTGGACGCACTCAACGATTTGCATGCGTCGATGATGCGGGGGCAAGCCTCCAGCGTCACCGGCCCGCTTCTGCACAAGCTGGTGTCCTATACGGTTGAGCATTTTTCCGCGGAAGAAGCCATGATGAAGTCCTCAAAATACCCTGGACTGGCGGCACACCGTCAAAAGCATGTGGAACTGACCAAACAGGTTGAGGAGTTCGTGGGACGATTCGAGCGCGGCGAGATCGCGGTGAGTGTGCAGTTATTGAACTTTTTGCGGGACTGGCTGACCACGCATATTCTGAAGGAAGACAAGGAATACGGCCCCTGGTTGAACAAGAATGGCGTGCGCTAGAGCGGTTCTCGAGTACCTGTGTCCTTGTTGGAATCGTGCAAGGTGTCCTTTCCTTCCACCCCACGAACGTGGACTTGTCCGCGGGGCCCCGGAGGAGATTGCCACTTTGGAGCATTGCTTTCCGGGGATAGCAAAGTTGGAACCGCTGTAAACGAAAGGCTTGTCCGCCAGGGATGCACAATCGCCCTGCCCGCGTACGATTTGCTTTCAGTTTTGGAACGTTTTTGACCGTAGCGGACGGCCCGCTCCGGCCAGGAGGAAGAAAATGGCTTTAATGTCGTGGAACAATTCGTATTCGGTTGGGGTGCAATCGATCGATAGTCAGCACACCGTGCTCTTCGACCTTCTGAACGAGCTTCATGGAGCGATGATGACTGGCCAGGCGTCCACCTTGACCGGTCCGATTCTGAAGAGACTGGTCACCTATACCCGCGAGCACTTCGCGGCGGAAGAGGCGATGATGGCGAAGGCCAAGTACCCAGGGCTGGCCGAACACCAGGTGAAGCACAAGGATCTGATCAAGCAGGTGGAAGACTACTCGGCACGCTTCGACCGCGGAGAGATCACGCTGAATCTGCACTTGTTGAATTTTCTGCGCGACTGGCTCACCAATCACATTCAGAAGGTGGACCACGAGTACGGTCCCTGGCTGAACAAGAACGGGATCTAGTAAGCCGCCTTCACTACCGGTTGTCCTTCCTTGCCCCTCTTCCGCCGCCCAAAGCGGCGGGGAGGTGAGCAGGAAGAGAAAGCACGCTCCGGAGGTTCGAAATGTTGGTCGCAGGCAGGAGATTGGATCCATTCGCGCCGGATGGCGAGTTCAGCATTGGAGTTATGGCTCTGGATGCGCAGCACCGCGGCCTGTTCGAGCTGGTCAATGAACTGCAAGCCGCAGTGGAGAACCGCGCGGCGGCTGAAATGCAAAGCGCGCTGCTGCACCGGCTGGCGGCGGATACCGCGGCTCATTTTGCCACGGAAGAGTCGATGATGGCGGAGAACCACTACTCTGGGATGGCATTGCACAAGATGAAGCACGAGGACCTGCTGCAGAAGCTGGGCGCCTTTGTGGTGCGCTTCGATCATGGAGCGGCGCTGAACGAGCACTCGCTGCAATTCCTGCTCGACTGGCTCACGGTGCATATCCGCGAAGTGGACAAGTTCTTTGGGCTATGGCTGAACGAGCACGCCAGCAAATAAGGAATTGGCCTTTGCGCGGATGGTTTGCACCGAAATGCTTTCCGCAGGCCCGGAATCCGTTCCTGTCAAAACCGAGGCCAAAGCCGAGTCCTTGCGTGGCCGTTATCCCTCGAAAGAGAGCTGCATTTCGGCCCACGGCGGCGGTACGGGCCGAGGCTCGCTGGCCAGGTCGTAGACCAGGCGCTCGAGCACCAGGCGCTTGTCGGGCGGGCTGGAGCGCAGTTCGAGGTCGGCGCGGGCGATGAGGCGCAGGGCGCGGGTCAGCTCGCGGCGGCTCTTGTAGCGGCGCGCCTGACGAATGAGGTCGTCGGCGGCAAAGGGGGGCATGCGGAAGCCCTGCCACAGCGCCTGCCAGATGGCGCGCGAGTCGCGCACGT
>CAZJZM010000147.1:0-2532 GCA_964550485.1 Microcaldota archaeon
AACACGGTTGTGCACTACACGATCGCCAACAACGGCGCGCTGACCGCCGCAGACAGCATTACCCTGGTCGACAAGCCGGTGGCGATCGCGGTGAATGCCGCGAACACCTATTTGTACGTGGTGTCGGGCAGCACCACGGCGACGCTTTCCGAGTATCCGCTTTCGTCGGGGACGATCGGCACGGCAACGAACATCACTGCCCCGCTCACCATTCCCGGCTATGCCGGGGATTCGGTGGTGCCGACCAATATTGCGGTCCTGCCCAGCAGCGCCGCAGTTTACGTGACGGTCTACGACAAGTCCGCCTACAACCCCGGTGGAACCACGACCAGCACCGCCTCGCCCGGCTGGATATTCGGTTTTGCTGTGGGATCGAGCGGCGCGCTGACGCCCTCAGCCAACAGCCCGTACAAGGCCGGCGTGAAGCCGACCGGCATCGTGGCTGAGCCTGCCAACCGCTTCGTGTATGTGACGGATTTCGCTTCGAACCAGATGGTTGCATATGGCATCAACAACGGAAGCACGCTGAGCTATTTGCTGAACGGCCCGTACAAGACTGGGAATGAACCCTCCGCGATCACGGTCGATCCGCGCGGGGAATTCTTGTATGTAACCAACTACCTGGACGCCTCGGTTTCGGCGTATTCAATCGATCTGAAAACAGGCACGCCTTCGGGCGCTGTGAATCCCACTGGGCAGGCAGCCAACGCCACCGAATCAGAGCCGGTTGCAATCGCCGTTGACCCCTCGGAAGGCCGCTACGTTTACACCGCCAACTTCCTGGGCAACTCGATTTCCGGCTTCCGCCTGGACCCGACCGCCGGGACTCTGAAACAGACCCAGGCGACGCCGTACCCGACGGGCCAGAACCCAACCGCTCTGGCGATCGTCCCGCACGGAAACCATTCCTTGCAGACGGTCAGCTACTAAGCAGCAACATTCCCTGCAAAAGCCCAGCCCTTGCGGCTGGGCTTTTGCTTTTTGGTGCGGATGTTGCGCCGCGCAGCAGTTGGGGAGTTCTCCGCGCGATCGATAGCACAAACGTTTTACCAATAGGGATTGCGCCTCGTATACTTGCTGCGCGCCGGGTGCAGCGAATCGACGAAGCCCAGAAGTTTCTGACTGCAAGGGGCAAGAGCCAGTCCTGCTTCACGGCGACAAAGGAGATAACCAGTGTCATTTCGTTTTCGCTTGCTTTTTGTTTTTCTGTTTGCCACGGTGTCCCTCGCGTTCCCTGTCCGGTCGTTTGGTGCTACGCCAGCCCCGGCACATGACCAGTTCAAGGTCGCGGTATACATTACCGTGGGCGTGGTGGAGAAGATGAAGGACCCTGCCTGGCTGCAGCAGTCCTGGGATCAGCTCAACAGCCAGGTTCGAGTGGACAAGGTGTACATCGAGACCTATCGCAGCGGCCTGATCGCCGACGATGCGCTCCTCGATACCGTCAAGGCGTTCTTTTTGGCGCATGGCGTGGAAGTGGCCGGCGGCATTGCGTACGCCGCGGGCGGCGACAACGTGGGCCGCGAAGGCCCGCTGCACCAGGTGAGCGAAGCCGAGCCTGGGCAGTTTGTCTCGTTCAGCTATACGGACCCGGTTCATCGGGCGTATGTGAAACATGTGGCGGAAGTTACGGCACGGCATTTTGACGAAATCATGCTCGACGACTTCTTCTTCAACAACACCAAATGGGACTCCGATGTGGCGGCCAAGGGAGACCAGACGTGGAGCGAGTTCCGCTTGAAGTTGATGGACGAGGTTTCGCGGAACCTGGTTGTTGGGCCGGCCAAGGCAGTCAATCCGAAGGTCAAGGTGATCATCAAGTTTCCCAACTGGTATGAGCACTTCCAGGCCAACGGTTACGACCTGGACCAGGAGCCGAAGATCTTTCCTGCGATCTATACCGGCACGGAAACACGCGACCCGGTGGACAACGACCAGCACCTGCAACAGTACGAGAGCTACGAGATCATCCGCTACTTCGACAACATTGCGCCGGGGCGCAACGGCGGAGGCTGGGTAGACACGTACGGCACGCGCTATCTGGATCGCTATGCGGAGCAGCTTTGGGACACCATGCTGGCCAAGACGCCGCAGATCCTGCTGTTCCAGTACAGCGACCTGCTACAGCCGGCGCAGATGGGGAACCGCAAGGCGTGGGAGGGTCTGGACACCACCTTCAAAGCCGGCGAACTGGCCCAGTGGAGCACGAACGGCGGGGAAACCGGAAGGCCCAGCTACGGGGCGGCGGCGGGGTATGCGCTGTCCAAGGTGAATGCGGTATCAGGCAAGCTGGGCAAGCCGATGGGCATCGCCAGCTACAAGCCGTACCAGTCGACGGGCGAGGATTTTCTGCAGAATTACCTGGGCATGATCGGGATTCCGGTGGAGATGACTCCGACGTTCCCGGTCGATGCGAAGACCGTGCTGCTGACCGAGCAAGCGAAGTTCGACAAGGAGATCGTCGCCAAGATCAAGGCCCATCTGGAAAAGGGCGGGACGGTGATTGTGACCTCGGGCCTGCTGAAGGCGATT
>CAZJZM010000148.1:0-2505 GCA_964550485.1 Microcaldota archaeon
ATGTGCAGCTTGCCGTTGCTTAAAACCGGGACAGCCCCGGTTGACGGAGACTTGATGCTGAATTGAGCACAACCCTGCAGCGCCGAATCTGCTACGGGCAATTCCACAGTGTTGCTGTGCTGAGCCTTGTTCATAACCATCAGCAGGCGCGCATTCGAGTGATCGGGCGAACAGCCTGTATCCGCAGAGGCTCGGACAAATGCAAAAGTGTCCGCGTCCGCGAAAAGGTTCTGCTCGATTCCGGTTTGCAGTTCAGGATGCGCCGCACGCAAGGCAAGCAAGCTCGCGGTCCACGCAAAGACATCCTGTTCGTTCGCAGTGCGGCCGGCCTTGGTGAAGGCATTGTGCGCGTCCCCCGCAAAGCCGCCGGGGAAGTCGTGACGATTGTCCGGATCGTCCCCACCGGTCATGCCGATCTCGTCTCCGGAGTAAAGCTGAGGCATGCCGCGCAGGGTGACCAGCAGGCCCAGCGCCAGTTTGAGCTTGGGCACGGAGCCACCGGCTTCAGTAAGAAAGCGCGTCGTATCGTGGTTGCCAATGAAGGGAACCAGCCGCTCGGGATGCGGATAGAGCGCATCCTGCCCGAGCACTTTGGTGAGTTCCGTCATGGGCTTGCCGTGAGCCAGCACATCGCGCAAGGTGAAGTACACGGGAAAGTCGAAGGGGGTGTCGAGGCCGGTGTCGAGGCCGCGGTGGGCCGCGCCTCCGGCGAAGAACGAGGTGATCTCCGCGTCGCGGTTGAAGATCTCGCCTACCGTGGTCATGTGCGGATAGACGCTGTGCAACGTGGCATGGAAATCGTGCCAGAAGGCGCGGTCCACATATGGGAATGTATCCAGACGAATGCCGTCCAGGCCGGCAGCCTCAACCCACCACAACGCGTTCTGGATCAGGTAGCGCGAGACCAGCGGATTCTCCTGATTCAGGTCGGGCATGGCATCGGTGAACCAGCCGGTGGTGATGGCGCTCCATGCCTGGCGGGGGGCATGCGGGTCCACAAGCCGGCGGAAGTCGTGCTCCGTGCCGCGATGCTGCTGAACGGTGCCATGAAACCACTCGGGCGCGGGCGGATCGGCGATCCACGGATGCTGCACGCCAAGATGATTGGGAACCAGGTCGATGACCAGCTTCATGCCTCTGGAATGCAGCGCGTCGGAAAGATGCCGGTAGTCGGATAATGAGCCGAAGTGACTGTCGACGGCATAGAGATCGGTGGCCGCGTAGCCGTGATAGGAATCCGGCATGGCTCCGTTCGATGCGACCGGCGTCGTCCACAGCGCCGTGACGCCCAGCTCATGCAGATAGTCCAGGTGCTGCTCGATCCCGGCCAGGTCGCCGCCATGCCATCCACGAACTGCTGCCCGGTCGAGTCCAGGCCGATTGTTGGCCGGATGTCCATCGGCAAAGCGGTCGGTCATGATGAGGTAAAGAACGTCCGCGGAGGAGAAGCCGCGATGCGCATTCGGATCTTCGGAGCGTCCGGCGAGTTGAAAGCTGTGGCGCGCCTGGCCCTGGCTATTGCGCGCCGTCACCCACAAGGTTTGCGGGGAAGCGGTTGCCGTTCGCAGCCAAAGGAATGCCCAATGGCCGTTCTCCGATACTTGTATTCGGCTCAGAGTTACATCTTTGCCATGCACCGCGAAATCGGCCCCATGCAGGCCTGCGCCATGCACCAGCAGCATCGGATCGGGCAAGCCCGCCCACCAGCCCGGCGGGTCGATCTTCTCAATCTCGGGCTTCTCAATCTGGGGCTTCTCAATCTGGGGCTTCTCGATCGGTTGCTTTTCGGTTGACGATTCTTGAGTTTTTGGGACGGGTTGACGCGTAGTCTGCGCCCAGCAAGTAGAACAGGCACAGCACAAGGAACCGGCCAGGAGCAAAGATGGCCACAATCGCATGAATTTCTCCAAAAAACGCGCGCCAAAGCTGGGGAAATAGAGCCCCTTGCCCACCGGCATTATGCCAGCAAGGCGATTGCATCGCAAGACCGCGCCGGGAACTCGACACAAGGGAATCGTTGCAAAAAATCATCTGCGACAACCGTGAGACTGCCGCAGATGCGTCAGGTAGATGGCTCCCAATCGAAAACCGCTCTAAAACCGGAGCTATCTCCTGAATTCACGAGCACTTCTGTGCACTCAGCTCATACTCTCGTTGGCACGAAGCGGCTTAGGGGATTGCTCCACGGCGGCGGAGAGCCGCCGTGGAACAGTTTGCAGGTTTGTTAGAACGTCAAACGGAACGAGAGTTGCAGTTGACGTTGCGAGTTGGCGCGGACGCTGGTAATCTGCCCGAAGTTGCCGTCGGTCATGTTGGTGTCGGGATTGGTGAAGGCCGGTGTATTGGCCAGGTTGAAGGCATCCGCGGTGAAATGCCCGGCAACGCCTTCGACGATGGGGAAGTCCTTGCCGATCGATGCATCCAGATCCCGGAAGGCCGGTCCCACCATCGAGTTGCGGCCCAGCGTTCCCGGAGCGACGAAGGTGCTGTTCTGCCCGTTCGGAG
>CAZJZM010000149.1:0-2491 GCA_964550485.1 Microcaldota archaeon
ACTGAGGAAGACCCCGAGTGTCCCCATTCCGCGAAATGAAACGGCAATTTCTTGTCCAGAAAACCATTGCCGGCTTTCGATCTGGCCTTCTAGTGTATTGTCGCCGTCCACACTCAAGTGCTCGAAGTTCCGAGCGCCCGCAAGGAAGCTTGAGGCGGGCGACGCTTGCTTTCCCGTTTCCGCCTGCGGCTCCAGCAGCCTGGATCGCAGGCGGAGAAAGGTGCAGATTATCCTTACTCCGCCGCCGGGACGCAAGCAGAAATGATTATGAACCGATGCCATCGCGTGCGAGGATTACTGTTGCGTGAATGTTGGGCCCAAGAGCCGGTTGAATGAGGGAGTGTTTCAAATTGAAAAGCAGAGAGCGTGTCTCACGCGCCATCCATTTCCAAACGCCTGACCGCATTCCCATCTCCCACGGCATCCTTCCTTCGGTGCAGTACCAGTTTGGTGACGCCCTCAAGGCGGTGACCGACAAGGTTCACGAAGACTTCGGCTGGGACATGCTGCCCGATCTTCCCAAAGAAAAGCTGCCGCCGATGTACAAGCCGGGCGTGAATACCGACGAGTTCGGTACGGTGTGGAGCGTGCCGGAAGGCGGCCGCTGCGGCATCCCCATCGGCTATCCCATCGCAGAAGACTGGAGCAACTACAAAGAGTACAAATGGCCGAAATTCTCTGCCGGCGTGCCCAAATACCGGCTTTATAGCGGCCATATGAGCGGTACCGGCGACGACTACTACGCGCGCGGCGGCTGGATCGTCTTTTTCGAGCAGATGCAGCAGTTGCATGGCTTCAACGCCACGCTCATGGATCTAGCTGCGGATCGCAAGGAAATCTATCAGCTCCGCGACGATCTGCTTGCCTTTAACATGGACTGGCTCGACCGCTGGCTGGAGCTGGAATACCAGGGCCTGCACTTCGCCGACGACTGGGGATCACAGACCGGCATGCTGGTCTCACCCAAGATCTTCCGCAACTTCTTCAAGCCGGTTTACGCTGCGATGTTCGACAAGGTGCATCAAGCCGGCCTCGATGTCTGGTTCCATTCGGACGGCAACATCGGCGCCATTCTGCCTGATTTGCTCGAACTGGGCGTGGATGTGCTCAACTGTCAAAGTCCGATTATCGGATTGGACAAGCTGAAACCTCTGGTTGGCAAAATGGCCTTTCGAACCGATCTCGACCGCCAGCATCTGCTGGCCCACGGCACGCCCGAGCAGGTGAAGCGCGGCGTGGATGAACTATTCCGCGCCCTTGGCACGCCCCAGGGGGGCTTAATCGCCTGCGGCAGCGTCGAGGACGTGCCGCTTGAAAACATTGCTGCCATGTACGATGCATTTTTGGAATTTGAATGGTAAAAAGCATCGCAGAGACACGCTTTGTAAAAGGGCACGACTTCAAGTCGTGCCGGTACAGCCTGCCGGGGACTGATTGGGCTTTAGCCCCTGAGGGAAGGTTTTCGACGGCTGAACGGGTCGTATTCAACCAGAACCAAACGCGCATTCGTTTCCACGCATGAAGTTCTTAAAAGGAGTAGCGAAAGTGAAAAGCAGAGAACGAGTCAACCGCGCCATCCATTTCCAGTCGCCGGACCGGCCGCCGATCTCCCACGCCATCCTGCCTTCGGCGCAATACCACTACGGAGAGGCGCTGAAGAAGATCACTGACGCCGTACCGGAAGATTTCGGATGGAGCTACCTGCCCGATCTGCCGGTGGAAAAACTGCCGGCTCTTTACAAGTTTGGCTTCAATCGCGACGAATTCGGCACCCTGTGGCACGTCACCGAGCAGGGCCGCTGCGGCATCCCGGTTGAGTTCCCCATCGCCGAAGATTACGAGAACTACAAAGACTACAAATGGCCTCACTTTTCTGCGGGGGTGCCCACATACCGCCTCTACAGCGGCCACATGAACGGCAAGAGCGAGGACTACTACGCGCGTGGAGGCTGGATCGTCTTCTTTGAGCAGATGCAGCAACTGCACGGCTTCAACGCCACCATGATGGACCTGGCCAGCGATCGCAAAGAGCTTTACCAGCTTCGCGACGACTTGCTGGCCTTCAACATGGACTGGCTGGACCGCTGGCTGGCCGGCAATTACCAGGGGCTGCATTTTGCCGACGACTGGGGCTCGCAAAACAACCTTCTGATCTCGCCCGCAAAATGGCGCTCGTTTTTCAAGCCTGTCTATGCGGCGATGTTCGACAAGGTGCACAAGGCGGGGCTCGACGTGTGGTTCCACTCAGACGGGAACATCACCAAGATTCTGCCCGATCTGCTGGAACTCGGCGTGGACGTGATCAACTGCCAGGCCTCGGTCATCGGCCCGGAAAACCTGAAGCCCTACGCCGGCAAAATCTGCTTCCGCACCGACATCGACCGCCAGCACGTGCTGCCCTTTGTTTCGCCCGACGAGGTGAAGCGGTACGTGTTTAATCTTTTTGATACCATCGGCACACCCCAGGGTGGCATTATTGCTTGCGGCGAAG
>CAZJZM010000150.1:0-2490 GCA_964550485.1 Microcaldota archaeon
AATCACTCCTTAACAATAAGTCTAGTTATCTTCTTGGAAGCGAATATTCTTATTACATACTCATTGAGGGTGTTTACAAAGCGGTCATAGTCCCTCTTCAGCTCTTCCACCTCATCTTTTTCAAATAGTTCGGCATTCCTCTGAACCAGTGCGTTAAGGTATTCATTACTCATCCCATAAAAGCGTTCTCCGCAGTTGATGCATCTAAATATTGGTATCACAGGGACATCGGCTATGTATGCAGCATTTGCAAGATCCATCTCCCTCACTATCTTTTCCTTATTGCATTTCTTGCATTCCGCAGCCACACGGACCCTTTCATACTCCTTCACGTACTCAATGACTATCTCCTCCCCAAGATACTCCTTTAAAATATCTCCAGCTTTTCTATTTTTATAATAAATCTGGTCAATGATTTTTCCCGACTTGCTGAACTCTGTCAGTAGCGCTCCCTTCATCGTGTCTTCGGCGAGGCAGAAACGCTGAGCGCCGTTTCTTTCAAAATAAGCGGTCTTAAACCTGTTGTCAGGACTCCTATATGCCCGAATAGGACTAGTCATCGTAACCCTTTATTACGTACTTCATCACATCCGTCCTGGTAACCTTGCCTCTGCTCTCCTTCTTTGCATTATCCACGGCATATCTTGAAATTTCCTTAGCCTTCTCCTCCAATATCTTCACTATCTCCTCGGCTCCCTCGTCTGTTATGTTGGCCTTGAAATAGCGTTTTACGAACCTTTTTATGGAGGTTTTTGGTATGCTTGCCATGTTAATCAGCACTCAAGATCTTCATCATCCATCATCAGAAGTATTGGTCATCACAAGATTAGATTTGGGCTGAAAGATATATAAATTGGAATAGCATAAATCAATAGGGAGAGAATATGATGGACATAAAACAGGACAATTTTGAGGCAGAAGTTCTCAAGTCTAATATTCCCGTGATAGTAGACTACTGGGCGCCCTGGTGCGGTCCATGCAGGCTCTTCTCACCCATAATCGAGGAAGTTTCGAAAGAATTTGAAGGGAAAGTCAAATTTGTAAAGCTCAATACCGACGAAAACCAGGAGCTAGCCCAGAAATACAACATAATGAGCATCCCAACAGTCCTCCTTTTCGAAAAGGGCGCGATAAAAGCAACCTCGGTGGGCGCACTGCCAAAGGAAGCCTTTAAGACATGGCTCCATAAAAACCTCTGACAGCTACACTATCTATTTAATTCTTGTCAGGGCATCTACTATTTGATCAAATGAACGTAAGCCTTCCAAGAGGAACAAGGGACTACGGCCCAAGCGAAGCCATCCTACTCAACAAGATAATTGGCGCTGTGGAAGAGATGTTCAAGAGGTTCGGATTCTACCCGTTGGACACTCCTGGCATAGAACTTCTGGAAACACTCAATGGGAAGGCCTACGGAGACGAGGCAAAGAAGGAGCTCTACGTGATAGAAGGGAAAGAAGACGGCCTCAGATATGATTTTACAGTGCCTCTTGCAAGATACATGGCAATGAACCGCGGCATTCCCCTGCCATTCAAGAGATACCAGATAGGGAAGGTATGGAGAATGGACGAGCCGCAGAAAATGCGTGCCAGGGAGTTCATACAGGCGGACATAGACATAGTGGGAAGCGGAGAGGCGATAAGCGACGCGGAAGCCATAGTCCCGATAGCCATGATCCTGGACCAGATAGGCATAAGGGACTACACAATCCTGATCAACAGCAGGATAATACTAGACTCGGTTCTGTATCTATTCAAAGTACCAAAAGAGAGACACCTGGAAGCCATAAGAGTGCTGGACAAACTCAACAAGATAGGCGCGGATGAAGTGGCAAAACAGCTGACCAGGCTTGGAACCAAGGTCGAGGAAGCGGAAAGCCTACTAACGTTCATCGAAGAAAAAGGGGAGAACAAGGAGATACTGGAAAGACTAGAGAAAAGCCTTCCCGAAGCGAAGGAGGAACTAGCAAGGATGGGAGCCATCTTCAATCTAATAGAAAAATATCAAATAAAAGGGAAAGCAGTTCTTGATTTATCTCTGGCAAGAGGCCTTGATTATTATAGCGGCGGGGTATGGGAATTTGTGATCTCAGAAGAAGGAAAGAGACTGCCTTCCATCGCGGCAGGAGGCAGATATGACAACCTCATGGCTCTTTATTCAAAGAACAACGTCCCAGCGGTAGGGACCACCTTAGGTGTGAGCAGGATATTCGAGTTCTTGGATAAAGGGGAGATATTAAAGACAAACGCAAAGGTCCACGTAGCATATATAAAAGAGGAAAACCTAGAATATGCAATGGAAGTGGCAAACGCAATGAGGCAGGCAGGGATATATGTAGATTTAGGAGTTATGAAGAGAGCGCTTTCAAAACAACTGGAATATGTGAATTCAATGGGCATAAGGCACGTTGCAATACTTGGCAATCAAGAAAGGGAGGCAAAGAAGATCAAGCTAAGAGACATGATAAGCGGCGAAGAGGAAGACATAGG
>CAZJZM010000151.1:0-2482 GCA_964550485.1 Microcaldota archaeon
AAGCAAAAACGATATCCTCACGATAAGGGCGCCGGCGAGCATAATAATGGACATAGAAAGAAGCAGAGAAACGATCACAGGCATGTTGACGTCCATTGCAGAGAGCGCAAAGCAAGCACAAAAAGGATGAAAAAGTAATCTCATGAAGAAAGTGATAGTAATAACCGGCACTCCTGGAAGCGGAAAGACAACAATCGCAATCGAGCTTTCAAGGAGGCTGGATAGGTCACAGCTGATTTCTGTCAACCAGGTTGTAAAAGAAAAAAGGCTATTTTCCTCATATTCAAAGGACGGTGCGCGCATAGTCAAGCTCAACGGCCTCAGGAAAGAGCTGGAGAGGCGCATAAGCGCAAGCAAGACCACCGTCATCCTGGATGGACATCTGCTCTGCGAAATGCGTATCAAGGGCGCCACGGCAATAGTAATAAGAGAGCATCTATCAATATTGAAATCCAGACTATTGAAGAGGGGATATTCAATAGGAAAAACGAGGGACAACATAGTCTCCGAGGCCATAGATTACTGCGGCGAAAAGGCCAGGCAAAATTACCCAAAAACCTTCGAGATGCTCTCAGGAAAGAACGCCACAACCTCTATTTTGAAAATAATAAATGGAAAACGATCGGAAGGTCCTTACATTGACATGCTGAGAGAGCTGCCCGATCTCATAAAGAAAGATAAAAGGTTTGCAATTGGATAAAACTTATCCTTAGAATCAACAAATGATGAAATGCAAAAGATAGATCTTCTTTATTTCGTTTTGCCCATAGTACTCTGGCCAGTGGTATTCCTTGTTTTCAATGCCTCATTCATATACGCGATGAGCGTTGCGGCTGTGATATTAGCGCTCTTCACCGTTTGGAGGCATAGAGAATTCATAACCTGGAAGAAAAAGAAAAGCTTCATTAAAATAATCACCATGGGGATAATTGGAGCCATAATCCTCTATCTAATATTTCTCATGGGCTACTACCTTGCAACATACCTTGGACTTGTCCAATACGTTCATCTAGTATATTCGCTTATTTACTCGCAGGCGTCTACCATGGCGATAGCAATACTTCTCGCGTTGATAGGAATCTGCGAAGAAATTTACTGGAGGGGCGGAGTCCAAGGCTATATTGAAAAAAACTCTAAAAGATTCAAGAGCATCCCTTGGGCCATCTCCACCGCATACTATTCCATTGTCCACCTCACTACCCTGAACCCCATACTGGTGCTGGCGGCATTCTTCGTGGGGCTTACAACAAGCCTTCTTGCAAAGAGATACGGAATAGCGGCATCCGCGATAGCGCATGTCTTCTGGATAGAAGCCATAATAATATTCCTGCCTGTCATCGCAATACATTAACAAAACCTGATAAAATGGATGAAGAAATAAATGAAATGTTCTCCAGGATATCATCAAAATACGACTTCATGAACCATCTGATGAGCTTCAATTTCGACAAGTCATGGAGAGAGGAAGCTGCCAAGGAAGCCATGCTGCCAAAAAAGAGGTATACTGTACTTGACGTTGCGGCAGGCACCGGAGATCTCTCCATTGCAGTAAACAGGATGGCCCAAGGCAGGGGCAAGGACGTCCATATCTATCTCTCGGATTTCAATAAGGATATGATTGCGGTAGCAGAACAGAAGCTTGAGAAAGAGGGGACGAGGAACATTAAGACAGAAATTGTCAATGCGTTCAGGATAGCTCATAAATCAAACTCACTCGATATGCTAATCTCTGGCTTTGGACTAAGAAGCTTTGCATTTTCCAAAGGCGGCAAAAAGAATCTTCAGAAGTTCATTTCCGAATCCTACAGGGTCTTAAAGCCCAAAGGCAAAATCGTACTGTTGGATATGGCTCTGCCTGAAAACGAGTTCCAGAGAATATTCTTCAGGTTGTATTCTATTTTAATGTTGACAATGGGTTCGTTTGTGGATCGGTCGACATACGAATGGCTTGTTAGAACCATTAAAGCTTTCGACAAAAAAGAATTTATAGACATGATGAAATCTTCGGGATTCAGGAATATAAAGACGCGAAGTCTTGCATCAGGCATAGCATATCTAGTGACTGCGGAAAAATAAACCTATGATTTATTCAACGCGAACTCTTCCCCAGAATCTATTTCCACCTTACTCGCATATTCCCTAAGTAAAAGTGCATTCTTGCTGTCGCCAAGCTTTGAGATCGCTTTCCTGACATACTTCCGGTTCAAGCTCGAAGCCTTGAGCAGCGCAGATTCAAGATCCACTCCCTCGTTCTCCTTTATGCACCTTACTATATTCAGCTTGTATGGAAATCCGTCTTCCTCATTTCTGTCGCCGTTCATGCTAACAAAATCTATCATATCGTCCCTTATCTGGAATGCTGTACCCAAAGAAACCCCAAACTCGTTAAGTCTCGCTGCTTTCGCATTGGATCTGTGCACTGCGGCTACGCTTGTCGATACTCCTACCAAAGTAGAGCTTTTGAGCTCAGCAACTTTAAGGT
>CAZJZM010000152.1:0-2472 GCA_964550485.1 Microcaldota archaeon
GGATTGCAGAAGGACGACAAGGTTCCTTATGCAATAACGGTATGCGCGGCGATGCTGCCGTGGCAGTTTTTCGCGAACGCGCTGTCGCTGGCGAGCCAAAGCGTTGTGAACAATGCCAATTTGATTTCGAAGATCTATTTTCCGCGGATGATAGTGCCTGCCAGCTCGACGGTGGTTTCACTCGTGGATTTTCTGGTGGGGTGTTCCATTCTAGGCGGGCTGATGGCGTGGTATCACTTCTGGCCGACCTGGCGGCTGCTGGCGTTGCCGGCGCTGGTCGTGCTGGCGATAGCGGCGGCGCTGGGGCCGGGGTTGATTGTGACGGCGCTGACAGTGCGGTATAGGGATTTTCGCATGATCATTCCATTCATCGTCCAATTTGGGCTCTATGTATGCCCGGTTGCCTACAAGAGCAGCGTGATGCACGACATGTTTGTCAGGAAGCTTGGCGGGATCGTCGGCGAACGGTGTTTCCTATGTTACTCGTTAAATCCGATGGTGGGAGTGATTGATGGATTCCGGTGGGCTGTTCTTGGGAGTTCGGGTGATTTCTACCGGCCCGGATTTGTCATTTCGGTGGTCCTGGCGGCGGGCCTTCTGTTATTTGGCATATATTACTTTCGCAAAACCGAGCGGGCATTTGCGGATATTATTTAGCCATGGCCGATACTGTCATTCGCGTGGATAAACTGGCCAAGCAATATGTGCTGGGGGCCAACGGCAGTTCCGACGGCCTGCGGCATGTGGTACAGAATATCGCGACGGCGCCGTTGCGGTGGATCAGGAATTCGACTTCCGGCCCGGTTAACGGGACGGCGGAAGGGCGGGAGAGGAGAAGCGGAAGTCACAAGGGGCGCGAGGATTTTTGGGCGCTGAAAGGCGTGACGTTTGAGGTCAAGCAAGGCGAGGTGGTGGGAATCATCGGGCGGAACGGAGCGGGGAAAAGCACGCTATTGAAGATATTGAGCCGGATCACCGAGCCGAGCGAAGGGCGGGTGGAGATCACGGGCGGGTTTCATCCGGAACTGACGGGACAGGAAAATGTGTTTTTGAATGGGGCGATACTGGGCATGACCCGGGGGGAGATTCGGAGGAAGTTTGACGAGATTGTGGCGTTTGCGGAAGTCGAAAAGTTCCTGGACACGCCTGTGAAGCGTTACAGCAGCGGGATGTATGTGCGGCTTGCCTTCGCGGTGGCCGCGCATTTGGAACCGGACATATTGATTGTGGACGAGGTATTGGCCGTGGGTGACGCGCAGTTTCAGAAGAAGTGCATGGAGAAGATGGACCAGGTGGCAAAACTCGGGCGGACAATTCTGCTGGTAACGCATCAGTTGGGGGTTGCGGCGAAAATGTGCAACAGGTGCCTTTTGTTTAACAAGGGGGAATTGCGCATGAATGGAAGTCCGGCGGCTGTGATAAATGAGTATTACGCCAGTTCGGAAACGCGTCCGAACGGGGAGGAAAGCGAACAGCAGAAAAGCATTTTGAAGTCGGCGCTAACAATGGACCCCGGCGGGCGCCCCAAGAACACATTCCGGCATGATGAGCTTATAGACGTTCATTTCACGTTGAGATCGGCGCATCTCCGGCCCGGCATGTTTCTGGGGATATCGGTGAAGGATTACCTTGAACGGCGCGTGTTTAGCGATCAAATACGATTGGAGGCGGCAACCGGCGGCGAGACACAGGAATGCAGGTTCACAATACCGAGGATGTTTCTGGCTCCGGGCAGTTATGGGTTTCTGCTGGTGATTCATACGCCGCGCGTTCACGTTCATGAGGTTCATGAGATGGCGTCGAGATTCAAGGTGGTAGACGGCGGGAGCAGCCTGGCGGAATTTGAAGGGACCGATTACGGGTGTGTGCAAAGTCCCGGCGTTTGGAATGTTGCATGATGAAAATGGGCCAGCTATTCGCGCAATTGCGCAACCGGCCGTTGGAAGGCAAGAAGGCAAATGAGTGGAAGAGCATCGAGTATTTCGATCCCGCCTGGGAGGAGAGAGTTGTTATGCTGGCCGGGATGATAAAATGCAAGGGCAGATTGGTTGATTACGGGTGCGGACGGCAACATCTTCGCAACCACCTTCCGCCGGGCACACGGTATATTCCCGTGGATTATACGAGCCGAAGCCCGGACACAATTGTGGCGGACTTCAACAAGCTTCCGTATCCCGAAATAGACGGCGATATTGCATTTATCAGCGGATTTTTGGAGTACGTGGAGGACGCGCCCGCTTTTATCCGGCAAATCAAAAGACTTTCGTATCAGGAAATCGTAATGTCTTACTGTGTTATGGAATCTGTCGGTTCGTCGGAGGAGAGGGGCGGGCTGGGTTGGAAGAACCATTATTTGCTGGGATCCCTATTGAGGGAATTTCTGGACGCATTCAGTCTCCATGAAATTGGTTTCATCACAAAGAACACACTGCTGAGATTTGAAAGAAAGCGCTGATGGCCATCCTGCTTTTC
>CAZJZM010000153.1:0-2469 GCA_964550485.1 Microcaldota archaeon
TGATCTCCGGCCAGTAGTTCTCATCGAAGACTTGCTCTGCGTATGAGTCGCTTCCATCCTTCTTTTCTCCCCTATGCCAGACTACTAATCCTCCGAAGATGCTCCTGCATGAACTTCCGCTACCTTGCCTTGCTATTATGGAGAGCTCTTTTGGAGATAGGTTTAAACCAAGAGCGGCGTTTAGAGCGTAAACCAGAGTTGCTATTCCTGAAGCGCTGGACGCCAAGCCGCTTGCCGCTGGAAAATTATTCTTCGAGACTATGAGCACCTTTGCGTCCGTCTTTGCCTTCTCTCGCAGTTTGTTTATTATCCAGAGCCTCTCGTGTACCTCCTTGTCTTCAAGATCCATCCTTTGGTCGTCTATATAGAGTGTATCCTCCTTCAGCTTCTTTGAGAAGACTACGCTGGTGGTCGTATGTAATACCTTGCCCGAGTGGGTGATGCTAACTGATGAATTGTAAGGCAGTATCAGTTTCTCGTCTCTCTTGCCCCAGTACTTGATAAATGCTATGTTGGGGGAGCCCTGTGCGGTGAAGACCTTGTCTAAGATTACCATGAATTTATACTATTTTGGTAACTTAAATACCTTTCTGAGAGTCTTAAGTGTCATGCAAATTAACGAACTTTTAGGAGTTCCGTACATGCAGAATCGACATCTGGAAATCGCACCGTTTTGCTGCTGTTTTTTATGCCTTTATTGTAAGGGGCGTCTATCAGTAAAAGCAGTTTCCCCTCCATTTGTTCTATTGAGGAGGCGAGCCTGGGCGCATCGTCTATGTATATATTGTAAGGAAGGGCCGTTTTGTCGCTGTATTTTTTTGTCACCACGATATGCGTCTTCATCTCAGGGTAGTATAAATTCAGCCATTTGTGCAATGGTGCAGCGGCCTCCTCGCCTCGACTTGAGACTATATCCACCTTGAATGTTTTTGACAATCGGACAAGGATTTCATTGTTTGCGAGTCTTGGTATGTCTTTCCAATGTGCATTCCAAACGTCATTATACATCCTGTTGAATTCTTCGTTAGTTACATTAAGAAAAGGTTTTCCTGGAGTAGGATATTCCTTCAGGTCCTTAGGGGTGTAGTGGATTCCGTATGTCTTGTGAAGCTCTTTGATTACAAGTGCGAAGGGGTTTGCCAAGACCTGATCAACATCGAGGGCTATGGATATGCTATCATGCCCTTTTACAAAATCTGCTATTGCCTTTTTCATGATTATCTCCAGTGATTTGTTCAATTATTAGCATTTGCTACAGCAAGCTATAAATAATATCACAGGCGTTTATTATCGAGGGCATATGGAAAAGATCGAGGTTAAGGCTCCAGGAGTAGTGAAGCTCTTCGGCGAGCATGCGGTTGTTTATGGCAGGTCCTTCGTCACGGCAGCCATTGGAAAGTATGCCTCGGCTTCGGTCAAAGTGACAAGAGGCACCGAGCTTCGGATAGTGCTAAGTGATTTCGGGGAATTTGCCATAGCACTTGATAAGAGGAAATTGGGATTGCTCTACAAGAGATATAAGGCGAGAAAGAGCCTCTCCGATTATATAAGTGCGAATAATGAAATTGATCCGAAGATTCTGCCCTATGCAACAATAGCCGCAAGGCTGGCTAACGAGTTTGAGACTGATGTTCTTGGTAAGGAGGTTAGCATAAGCTCGGAGATACCGCAGCAGAGCGGTTGTGCAAGCAGTGCGGCGTGCTCGATTGCGTTTACTGTTGCCATACTGAATGCTGGAAAAGTGAAACTTGAGGACCCGGTGATAATTGATATCGCCCGCGACGGCGAGCGTGTTACACACATATCGGAAGGCGCCGGAAGGATGGATGTGACAGCCTCCTACTATGGAGGATGCTTGGGAGTGACTGGAGAAAAAAGGAAATTTGTAAAGACAAAATTGAATATTGTGTTGGTAGATACGGGACCTAAGAAGAGCACAGCTGAGACTGTGGGAAGCGTGAGAAAGAGATATGATTCCGATAGGGAAAAGACCGAGGAGATCCTCGATGCGATTGAGGAATGCTCAGTGAAAGGGCTCAGTGCGCTGGCTAAGGGAGACGTAAAGACTGTTGGAGAGTACATGTACAAGGACCAGGAACTGCTAAAGGAACTCGGAGTCTCGAGCGAGAGACTCGACAGGGTTGTTGAGATTGCAAAGGAGCACGGAGCCTACGGAGCCAAGTTGAGCGGTGGTGGTGGAGGCGGAATTGCCATAGCAATCTGCAAGGATCCTGATGAGCTGATAAGGGTAATGGAGGAGAAGGGATTCAAGGCCTATGGCACCAGAATAGCGATTGACGGAGCCAGGAAGTACCTGAAATGAGCTTGGTCAGCTATGTTCAGCACATAATGATTTAAATATAGCTTTTCCTATTAGATTGGCGAATTTGTGCTACTGGGTATAAAGAGGATATACGAGAAGGCCAGCATTACGGACGGCAAGCGCATACTGGTGGACGGGCTCTGGCC
>CAZJZM010000154.1:0-2467 GCA_964550485.1 Microcaldota archaeon
CCTGCTCCCGATGTCAATGGACACGGCTTGATTCAACAGCCGCCTTGATCATCTCAGCCAGCGAGGGCAGCGAAGAGGATGATGATGGCGGCGGGACCGGGACAGCCTTGGGAGTGGAAGGCGAGGCGACCTTATTCACATACTCAATGGGCGGCGGCGGTCTGGACTTGGTGGTGGTGGTGGCCTGTGAAACCGCCGAAGACGCCACGGGGGCCACGTGCTCCATGGATGGCATCTCGCTTGACCAATAGGAACTGGTCACGGGCGTGGTGGCTGGTGGTGTGCGCTTGGCCATGGGTCCCGTTGACGGTGGTTCCCTGGCTTGCAGACCAACACGTGGTGGTGGTGCACTCTGGGCCACGGCGGCCGTTTCCAAGGGAGGAGGCGCCTGGGCAAACACCTGGCCCACTGCCTTGGCCCCATCCTTTGCAGAGACGCCAAAATCAACGGGAAAGGTGTTGGCCCCGGAACGTAGGCGCACAGTGGAAGCCTTGGCGGCCGGGGGGTCCAGTGATGGTGCTTCGCGAGTCACGTTGGGAATGGACTTGGAGGGTGCCTTGGTGGCGGTGGTGGTGGGCACCTTGGCCTGCACAGACTGGCGTCCTGGCTGAGGCTGTGAAGTCGTCTGGGTCTGGGTCTTGATGGGCGGCACCACGTTGGGCTGGGTGCGGGCCTCCATCTCGGCAAACGTCTCAAAGGCGGGTGGCACGAACCCAGAAGCCACGTAGCTGCGAATCTGGGCCTGCGTGGCTTCCTCCCGAGTCAGATGCGTCTCGTGCCTCGGATAGGGGGCCTCTGTGTGGCGGCTGGCGTACCGCAGGTGGGTACGGGCACCCTCACGATAGCCACGGCCTTCATCCACGCCGTAGCCCTCCTCGGGGTGAAAATGCTCGGGATGGTGGTGGGCATGATGACGGTCGCCATCGTGCTTGCGGTGATGGGGTCCCAGGTGATGACCATCGATGCCATGTTCATGGGGATGGTGTCGGTGGGCTCCCGTGCCTCCTTGGTGGTGGTGGCCGTGGTCGTAGCCATACTCCCCAGGGCGCCCAGTGTGGTTGCCAATGGCCTCCAAGTGGTCAGCCAGGCGTTGGCGTTGGTTGGGTGGGATGGCGTTGCGAATGGTGTCGGCAATGGAGGCGCACAGGTCCTCATTGGGGTCCAGGGCCTTGCTCACCACGGTGCGATACAGCTTGGCCGACGTGGGGTACGCTGCCAGGATCTTGTTGAGACGAGCAGCAGTCTGGCCCACTGTGGAATCGGTGGAGAAGATGCTGCCCACGTTCTCCTTCACTCCCGTGCGAGTCAGGTGCTGGGCCTGGTAGAAGGCTTCCACCTCCTTGTTGTCGGCCTTGAGCTGTTCCTTCACCTGGCAGGGATCACTTCAGTTAGTCACGTGGCTTCCGTCATTTTAGACCACTACGATTACCTCGGAGACAATGTGGCCAGCCATCTTCTCAGCCACCTCACGAAGGGTGGGCTTGCCACGGGCAATGGCCTTCAAGACGAGGGGATCCGCATACGTCTTGAGCAGGGCATCAAAGGTGCCCAGATCGGTGGTGCACAGGCCAGCATCACGGGTGATGAGATCGGCCACTTGGGACTTGATGTTGACGCTGGGCGTGACATCAGCCTTGAGGCCTGACCCGCTCCCCGTGACACGGGCATTGAGGTCATACATGTCCGTGGAGGGCGTCAGGGAGGCAATGATGAGTTCCTTGGCCCGCACCACCAGATCATTGACGTAGCTTTGCAGCATGTCGTCCTTGATGGGCGAGTGGGTGAGAGGCGTCCTGGCCGCACAGCCCAACCCCGCCTGCTTGCTCTTGGGCAGATCAATGGTACGCTGCCCATTGACAGTGGCGTAGACCATGCCGAGCTGCTGGAGATCCACGCGGTCCACCTTGTCTCCCAGTGTTTGCCGACGCATGTCATGCAACTCCACCTTGTCGGTGACCTTGGCCAGCCCAGCGGAGACCACGGCAGAAGCCACAGCCGTCTGCAAGTCAAGGCGCCAGTCGGGACGCGTCACGTCCACCTCAAAGGCATTGGCTTCGGTGCCCGTGATGGCCACAGGCACTTCCACTCGACGAAAAATCTCGCTGGCCGCATAGTGCTGCGAGCCCTCCAGGTCAGTCCATTCCTCAATGCTCTGGCGAATGCACTCTCGATTGTTCAGGTAGGCCTCCACGTAGAGCGGCTGATACAGACGGTACTCGTCGTCGTCTGCGCACTCGCAGCGAAGGTTGTTCGCCATCCTCCCAATGCTGGTGGTGGTCAAGTGATGAACAGCGGGTCAGGGCGGTGATACACACGTTCTGTCACCCCTGTTTCTTCGTGAGTTACGCAGCGGTGTGAATGCGGAATAGAAAGTGGTCCTTCATTTCCTACGCCAGTGGATGAATATTTGTACTGTTCCGTGTGTGTGTGTGTGTGTGTGAGTGTGAGGGGTCGAACCATGTCCACA
>CAZJZM010000155.1:0-2440 GCA_964550485.1 Microcaldota archaeon
CAATATTACGATGAATGAGCCTATCCAACTCTTCAGCAGCAGCCCGAAAAACCTTATAATCATCTTTATGTTGGATCTCTTGCGCTTGGACTACAGGCTCTAACCATTCCTTCTCAACCTGGTGTGCCTTGGCTTCCGCCAAAAAAGAGCCTTCCAAGGAAGCAAAATTATAATTAAAATCTAAAGCCTGTTCCCTTAGTGCTGTGACCTTTTCACCAAGCTTTTCTGCCAAAACAATTAAAAATGGTCTGGTCTCTGCCGATACCTCGCCTTCAGCATCCCAAGCTGCATCCGGATTATTTTCGGAGTCTTCAATTAATTTTTTAGTTTTTAAGTAAAGAACAGCTAATCCCATGTCTCGCTCGATGCCGTCTTTTTCAGGGATTTGCAGACTAAGTGTCGCTAGTGCTTCCGACCTGGTAGCGTTAACTGCTTTTTCAAAAACCTGTCCGAGTGCCAAAACCGGAAATATTAACTCGTTTGACATTCTCGCCCATTTGTCCCTGAGATCCGAAAACTGAGTAAGCGCAGCATTCATCCATGCCCATTGCTGTGTGTGAAGCTCTAAACTTGTTTTATTGGTTTTCCAGAGAACAAGTGACGATTCCTGTTTGATTTGTGCCTTTTGTTCCTCAACTTGAGCTATTGCTTTGTCCCGTTCTAAATCTCTTTTACCATCAGTTCTTAAATAGGTAATTCTGTCTTGGAGTTCATTTGCTCTATCCACATAATGATTGCAACAGTCTGCATAATTAGCAAACCAGCCCATACCACCGGAACCCATATCGCAAGCGAAAGAAGAATGCGCAACACAAGTCGCCAAAACAGATAATAAAACGATATTTATAGTTTTCATTTTATCTCCGGCTCCTCAAATTGCACATAAGCCCGGAGCCATTCACGAAGACCTGCCAGACGCACAATCTCTTTATGATCATTATCTGAATAGTGGGGGGCCTTGCCTGGATCTTTCATCTCTCGCGCAAATGATTGCAGATACAGAATCAGGCTTGACTGAAGTGATGGAGTTAAGGCCGCTGGTGTATTAAGCGCGAGTTCCTTTTTCACAAGCGACACAAGCGCCGAACCTGGTTGATCAAGCTGCGGCTGAAGCGCGGCAGCTGAGAGCATTCCTGCTTGGAAAAATTCATCGGAAGACTGGATGCCGGCATTTAAATATAAGCTTCTGAGTGAATCTGAATAATTTGCATTATTAATGATAGCCCAAAACAAGCTCAAGTTCGCAGTTCCGCTTAAATCCGCAGGTTTTATCTTCGTCAAGTAATCGCGAAGGCATTCCTCCAAAGCTGGCGTATCGACCGCTTTCGCGCCTGCCAAATACCCATGCAAACGCGTCAGTTCGTCCTTAGAAAATGCTTTTGTTTTGATGTCTTGAAACTGGCTACAGGCAGTCTTGGCATCCAAAGGAGCCTTCTGTGAGCTTTCCAACTGACTCATAGCCCGTAATTCCGCTACCGCTATTGGGCCTGGCTGCTGGGGTGCGGGGCCGCCCTCAGTATTATTAATTTTATCTTTCGAGGAGCACCCTACTACCGCAAGCACAAAGGCTGCGAAAAAGAAAATTCTTTGCATTGGCAGTAATTATGATAAAAGGTGCGCCGTGTCAATATTTAAGCACATAGCATTATATGCACTGTTTTTTATTGTAATAACAGGCCTGATTACAGGCTGTAGTGGCGGGTCAAACGTCACTATAGCTGACCAAAGGCCTGTATCAGGCGCCAGCCCGGCAACCACACCGATTACGTCATCGCTTAAATCCATGGTCGAAGGAAAGGTCTCAGGACATATCACATACGGCGAATTCCGTGATCTCTGGATCAGTTATCCCGAAAGCCGTGAAGCACTTTTATTAATTATTAATACAAACGGCTCTGATCAATTTGATTGGACAGCATTTATCGCGGATCTAAATCAAAATAAAGCGATGAGACCAGTTTTTAGTGAATTAAAAACATGGGGGCTGGCTCTTCAAATTATAAAAGATAAACTCTTTGGCTCGCAGGAGCCGCTTGAAGCAGAGGAGCAACCTGCCTCAAATGAGTCATCTGCAGCGGAAAAGTCGACTGCACTGAAACAGCAACCTGTTCCGGTAGAACAACCTGCGCCGGAAGAAAAGATTCTTCCATCCATTCCAAAGCCGCTAATTGAAGCGTGGTGGGATCTCACCCTATCTTCTCCTCGACCGCTCGGTTTGTATTTTTTATTCAAAAGCAGGATGGTTGACGGCAATGAGTTTAGTGAAGCCTTGTGGGACGAACTTCTCGTCGTTCTTTCAAAAGACCGAAAACATAGCCTGGGCTTTAGCGTTTGGAACGCATTTTTTAATATTCTTCCTTTGGAAATCAACGCCACAGATTGGTGGCTCGATCTAGTCAAAGACGATGCGTTCTGGAATAAGATATACAGCGAGCTTGGC
>CAZJZM010000156.1:0-2424 GCA_964550485.1 Microcaldota archaeon
TGCCCTGATCCTCATGCTCATTGTTGTAGTGTTCACACAGGTAGGAGATGGTCAAGTAGGTGGCGCTGCTCAGGCACAAGATGGTGCCAAACTTGATGAAGATGCCCGCGCAGGGGCCATTGACAAGGATGGACACGAGGCAGACAGAGAGACAGCGCAGGCCAGCTAGGAAGCCCCAGCAGCAAACCAGGCGACAGGTGTGTTCTTGAGGGTCTTTCATGGGGAATGCCTTTAGGCTGCAGGCATTTTTTACTCCCCTTGAGAGAGAACATTTCGGCGATGAGGTATTCTCGCCGACACAACCGTCGTGAACCCTCCTGTGTCTGCGTGTGCGTGTGCGTGTGTGGATGGACGTTCCACCACCCACTCCCCCTGCTCGGGGAGACCCAGCGGATGATCATGGTACCCACGACCTGGACGAAGCCCTTGACCGTGAGGACGGCATTATGCTCAACGCCCTAGACACTCTGTTGGAGGTCGTCATAGGCATGTCGGCCCAGGGCGGTGTTGCCACCGAAGCGACACCCGCCGTGATTCAGTTGGTCATGGGCGAGTGGTTTCAGAAGATTCATCCTGTCCTCTATCGGCGACTGGTGCATCTCAAACGACTGGAAACTGGCGGCCAGGTGGCCACGGAAACGGCCAGTGGGAACGTGGCTCTCAAGGCTGACCTGAAGCGTGCCCTACACATGGTCGAATTGGCTCAGAAGCAGATTGACGCTGACAAGTTGGAGAAGGCCAACCTGCAAAGGAAGCTGGACAATGCCAACACGTTGCTGGAGACGGCCAAGAACAACCTACAGGTCTCCAAACGAGACATGGCCAGTCTGCAAAGGAAGCTGGACAACACCAACAAGCTGTTGGAGGTGGCCAAGAACAACCTGCAGGCAGGCGGACGTGGCAGTGAAGCAGAGATGCGCCAATTGAAGATGGAGGTGTCCAGTTTTCGCAACCGCCTAGAGCAAGCGGCCGAGACCAAGCGTCTGATGGAGGGGCGCATTGCAGACCTGGAGAAGGTCGTTCGAGACGATGCGGAACTCGAGCAGCAGTTGCGTGAACGGCTGGCCTTTGCCGAAGACCTCAGCAGTGCAGACAGGGAGGCTCGTGCATCCGTGCCCCCAGTGGCGACGGGTGCGCTGGCCGAGTTGCAAGCCACCGTGGTAGCAATGGAGGAGGAGATTCGCGAACTGGAGGAGTCCAAGGCAGACCTGGAGAGGGAGTTGGAAGTGGCCCGCAAGAGCGAGGAACGTGTGGTCCAGCTGGAGGCAGAGAAGGAGGAACTCAGTGCACAGGTGGAGGAGGTGGAAGAGGAACGTGATGTGGTCAAGGAGGAGTGGGAAGAGTACCAGGCCGAAAGCGAGACGGACAAGTCGGACCTGCGCGAGGAAGTGGACAGACTGCGTCGCCTCCTAGATGACGCAGAGATGGAGGAGATGGACGTGGACGAGGGTGCCTATGCACAGATCAAGGACCTGGAGCGCGAGGTTCTGGAACTGCGTACCCAGCTGGAGCGAGAGACCCGCATGCACCTCACCACGGGCGAGGGTAGTGGCAGTGGCGGCGAGACCAGGGCTGAATCGCGACCCAATGGCGCCCTCCTCGCCCGCATTCGAGAACTCGAGGCCGAGCTGGAAGCCACCCGTTATGCACCGAATGTGGCCGGCCTCATGGAGGAGAACCGACGCTACCGTGAGCAGTTGGCCGAATTGATGACCGGCAGTGGACGAACCGCTGCCGAGGCCACCATGAGTGGGTTGGTGGAAGAGGAACGAGCTGAGTTGGAGAGGCTCCGTCAACGCATCGCGGAACTGGAATTGCAACTGCTGCGTACCAAGCAAACCAAGGTGTCGGACGAGGACTTGCAACGTGAACTGCTCGAAGCCGAGACGCTGGAAGCCGAGGCAGAGGCTGACGTCACGCGGATCCAGGCTCAACTTGATGCTGCCATTGAGAGTCGCAAGGAAACCCTCCGTGATCGCGCGCTCAGCGAGAAGAAGTACCGGGCCATTGAGGACCTGCGCCTGACACTGGGCAGGGCCGTGACTCTTGTACGCACTCGCAAGGGCAAACTCACCAAACTGCGTAACCAAGTCAAGTTGCGGCAACAGGCCTTTGCCCTGGAAGAGGAGGCCAGCAAGCGAACCAAGCGCACCGAGGCCAGAGTCATGATGGTCTAGCGGATGGGAAACGTGATGGATGAAACAGAGCGGATAAAAGTTTAATTCTGGTGCGAGGGGGTTGGGTCAAATGGCGAAACGTGAACGCGACGACGATGATGAACCCGAATGGATATTCGATGACGCAGAAAATCCCTGGCGCATCAAAAACCACGAACCCGATGTGATCGAGATGTTACTCCCATCTGGTCATGTGACATGCATCGATGCTCATCGGCACGGAGATGTAAAGATGCATGCCTGGTGG
>CAZJZM010000157.1:0-2421 GCA_964550485.1 Microcaldota archaeon
TAGAGAGGAAAGACCTCACGCCGGAGACCGGAAAACACACGCGGCCACTCTAGTTAGGGAATTGTCTGTGGCGTACATGGCCGCACGCGAACGCGTTGCTACTCGAGAACTTCAGACGCGACGAAAACGTCCGGGTGTGTACTTTGAGGTGCAGAGTGTACCTGGGCAGCAGATTCCAGAGCTGACTTGGATGAAGAAAGGTGTAAGACTTGGCGCCGTACGCATGGCTGAAAACGAAGTCCAGATTGGTGCGCTCTTTATCCCCGAGAAGGGAATAACTTTTCTGGAGGAAAAGCTCAAGGAATATGGCGAAGACACCACTCCTACTGGAAAGATTCCGAGTCGCGACAAATTTGAATACCTCGATAAAATTCGTTCTGCAACAATCGCCAGCCTGTGGGACGATACGCGCACGCTCCCTGAAAATAAACATCAGCCGATATGGTGGGAATGTTGGACGTGGACAGACGGAACGGCAGAACTGCGCGGGATTGCGCTGGAAATGGGCCTTGATCGCAGCAACCGTTCTTTGAGATTTCCTGATCTTGAAATCATATTCTTGCACGGCACAACCATGCAGATGGAAGAATTCATTTCGCTGACTTCATCGATAGAACGTTTGCGCCTTGCCTCAGATACGCCAGCATTTTTCACAACTACAGTTCAGCGAGATCAGTATCCTTGGGTTAACGATCTAGTGAACCGCATTGTCGCTGCTCCTGCCAACAGTCCGGCCGTATGCTTGCTCGATACTGGCGTAGCCAGATCACATCCGCTGCTTGAAGCATCGATCGCAACAAGAGACTGCCTCACCGTCGACAATGCTTGGGGCACAGATGACAGCCACCCAGATGGACATGGGACCAACATGGCGGGGACTGCACTATTTTCTGATCTGACGTATCCTCTTGGTGATCGGGCCGTGCTCACACTCCCGCACATTCTTGAGTCAGTTAAGCTCATTCCTCCTCAAGGGTTTCTTCCGACAGATGCTGAGAATTATGGAGCAATTACCCAGTCAGCAGTGTTCACATCTGAAATCAACTCTCCCGACCGAGATCGTGCATTTTGCATGGCTGTTACAAACTCAGATGTTTCTGGTGAACAGCCGACAAGCTGGAGTGCATCTCTAGATCAAATCTGCGCAGGATGCGCCGCTGGAGGCGAGAACCATGAAGAACATCGGAGATTGTTTCTAGTCTCGGCTGGCAATATAGGTGACCAGTATGGTCCAGACGATTTCGAAGATCTGGATGAGTTCCCTATCGAAGATCCAGCACAAGCTTGGAACGTACTTTCTGTTGGTGGATTCACGAATAAGAATGAAATTCATCCAACCGACCCTTACGCAACCTGGTCAGCTTTCGCTCCAGTTGGATCGCTGAGTCCTTATAGTCGGGTGTCTACAGATTGGATTCACAGCCGCACGCCAATTAAACCAGAGGTTGTATTCGAATCAGGGAACAGGGCCTTGAGTCCTGAACAAAATGAATTACTATCCGGAGTTCCTTCGCTGTCTTTGCTCACAACTGCAAAGGATTTTCTTTCCGAACCGCTCACCACATTTTGGGCTACAAGCCCCGCAACAGCTCAGGCCGCATCAATGGCAGCAACGCTGATTGCTCACGATAGATCCTGGTGGCCAGAAACGATTCGAGCTTTGATGGTCCACAGTGCTTCATGGACGAAGCATATGCGCGAACAGCTAGAACAGTGCGGTGGGAAAACCGAAAAACTAGTTTATGTAAGACGATTTGGGTATGGCGTACCTGATTATGGCCGCGCTATCTCGTCCGCAGAAAATGATCTCTTCATGATAAGCCAAGCTGAGCTGCAACCGTATTGCAGGGAACTCAAGACGGACGGTGAAAAAGACTCCCTAACAGCACCCAAATATCATCAAATGCATCTTTACTCTTTGCCATGGCCCGTTCAAGCACTATTGGATATCGGGACACAGGAAGTAGAGATAAAAATTACACTTTCATACTTCATTGAACCTAATCTGGGAGACAAAGCATCCACCGTTCCAGCTCAATACCGCTCGTGTGGATTAAGATTTCATTTGAAACCTTCTGGCGAAGCGCCCAAGAAGTTCATGGCTCGTCTCAATAAGCTTGCGCGAGAAGAAGGTGAAAAAGTTGAAGGGGAAGATGACCCAAATTGGTATTTGGGGGCCAAGAGCATCGCAGCGGGATCATTGCACAGCGATACATGGAAAGGAACTGCCGCCGCACTTTCGCTTCGAGATCAGATCGCAATAGTGCCCGTCGGAGGTTGGTGGAAGAACCGCACAAAAGCAAAGCGTTTCGACTCCAAGATTCGCTACTCGCTTATCATTTCGATCACCTCACCAGACCGCGAAACCAAACTCTACTCAGAGGTTAAGCAGAAGATCGAAGTACCGATTCCGATTGACGT
>CAZJZM010000158.1:0-2378 GCA_964550485.1 Microcaldota archaeon
GCGAGAATATCTGAAGGTTGCAAAGGGCGTTGGAAATATCATAATGGGCAGTGCAACTTACGAATATGTTATAAATGGCGATTATGACTTCCCCTTTCCTAGATGCCTGAATATCGTAATGACGAGCAGGGAAACAGAGAATAGGTGGCCTGGAAGTGTGATCTTTACTGGCGACCCGCCGAAGACGGTACTCAAATTGCTGGCTAGTAGGGGTTTTAAAAGTGCCTTTTTGGCCGGAGGCGCTAAGACCAATTCCAGCTTCATGAAAGATGGCTTAATTGATGAACTTTACATCAACATAGTGCCCCTAGTGCTGGGACGCGGAATAAGACTCTTTTCTGAAGCGTATCTTGAAAGAAAACTGAGGTTATTGGAGATGAAGACATTTCCTGCAGGCGTCGTAAGGCTGAAGTACAAAGTCCTAAAGTGAAAATGAGTTCACGTTGGCGTCAAGCCAGAGAGCTTAAATATCTTTTCTTAGTTAATAATATCCACCCTTGAGGGATGACTGTAGGTTCTTTCATCGAGAGAGGGATGTGATTTTATTCCGGATATTGGCAATGATATACGCTTAGCTGTGGACACGGGTAAGGTTACCCTTGGAAACAGGGAAGTTATGCGCGCCATAAGCGATTCTAGTGCTAAAACAGTAATAATAGCTGCAAAGGGAAAGAAGGAAATAGTAGAAGACATACTTCACGTATGCAGCGTTGCGCAGATAAGGGTTCTCAAGTATCAGGGCAACTCCCTTGAGCTCGGAGCCGTCTGCGGAAAGCCATACTCTGTGAATGCCGCCGCTGTCATAAGCGCAGGCAATTCAAAAATACTGGAGGAAAACTATTAGATGTGATCTATTGCCAAATGGAGAATTCGCCGCAAAGGAACTCATAAGAAAGAGAAAGAAGCAGCGGATGCTCGGCAAGGCCTGGAAGAGGAAGTACTTCGAACTGAAGAAGAAGTATGATCCGGTAGGACCTGTGCCAATGGCAAAGGCGCTGGTGCTCCAGAAATTCGTTCTCCAGCAGAAGCAACCTCACTCAGGGTTGATCAAATGCGTCCGTGTCCAGTTGATAAAGAACGGAAAGGTGGTCGGCGCATACGTCCCATACGATGGATCGATCAACATAATAGAGGAGCACGACGAGGTAACGATACAGGGAATGGGAGGCTCGCAGAGAGGGCAGATGGGCAGCATTCCGGGATTAAGATACAGGGTAATAATGGTAAACGGAGCTGACCTTTTCGAGGTAGTGAAGGGCAGAAAGGAGAAACCAAAGAGATAATCAAATGGCAGACGAGATTATTATTGATGTTGAAAAGAAGGATGTTCCTCAGGCTACGCCATCGACCGTAGTAGAAACACCAACAGTACCAAAGCCCAGGACCAGAAGGACTCCAAGAGCAGAAGCCGTAGGAAGCGAGGCCAAGACTGAAGAAAATGCAGCTGAGGCCAAGCCCCATCCCAAAAAGGCAGAGGCCATGGATCTCCAGCTCGACAAAGAAAACGTAATGCTTTTTGCAAAGTATCCAATAAAGGACATCATAGTGACCGACAGGAGCATGATAAACCACGTAAGGTTCAACATGCAGGCCTATCCTAACATATTCGGAAGGAGAAGGAGAAAATCCTACTACGATTCGCACATAAGCATAGTGGAGAGACTCATAAACAAGCTCATGCGCGGGGGAACTGGAAAGAAGGTCGGAGGAAAGGTAATCCGAACAGGCGGAAGACTGCAGGGCAAGAAACTCAAGGTACTCCACATAGTCGAAGACGCTTTTGAAATCATACACAAAAAGACGGGAAAGAATCCTGTCCAGGTTTTCGTTGATGCGCTTCAGAATTCCGCTCCCATTGAAGACACCACACGGGTAAGATACGGAGGGATATCCTACAACGTTGCGGTGGGGATAAGCGCGAACAGGAGGGTAGACGTGGCATTGAAGAACATAGCACTTGCATCATTGATAGGCGCATTCAAGAAGAAAAAGACACTCGCTGAGGCGCTTGCAGACGAACTCACAACGGCATCACAGAACTTGCCTGAGAGCTACGCGATAAAGAAGAGAGTCGAGAGCGAGAGAATCGCAAGAAGGGCAAGGTGATCTTTTGGTAAGGAAAGAGTTCGTAGCTGACGAAGTAGCAAGAATCATGAAGGATATAACCAAGGTCAGAAACGTCGCCATCATAGCCCACGTCCACCACGGGAAGACAACTCTTACTGACTCGCTCCTCGCAAAGGCCGGGATAATCTCCAAAGCGGTTGCGGGTGACGCGCTCTACACAAACTACGAGCAGATAGAGAAGGACAGGAGGATGACAATCAAGTCGGCAGACATCTCGCTAGCATTTCCTTACAATGGCGTTGACCACATCA
>CAZJZM010000159.1:0-2363 GCA_964550485.1 Microcaldota archaeon
TCCGTTGAACTCTAGGCCGAAATGCCTTCCGTTGAGCCCTTTCACGTGAAGTGAGAGGTCGTCCATCACGCTTTCAGATATTACACGTCTCACCAGTTGATATGTTTTCTTTTTCTTCTCTTCTTCGTCAAGACCGGCAGCTAGCTTCAGAATTATTTCGCCTTCATCTGTTGTCTTTACCGTTGACTTTTTTCCTTCCTGTGTTATGGATATGACAAACTTCTTTCCCATTGCCTCAAGCTCCCTCCCTTCATTGAACTCGATAAATTTGGGTTTTGGATCCAGGGTTGAATGGTCTATCTTCTCCAGCCTTCTTATTGCCCATTCCTTGAATTGGTTGTATGTCTTCAGTGCGTTGCCGTTTGACATGTAGATGGGAAGATTGATTTTTATCAGGCCTCCGTGTATGCTGACTCTTGCAGTATTGCCTCTGTTCCTTTGAGTCTCTATTTTGAACTCGTTACCTTTTATGGTGATTTTTTCGTCGCCGAACAAGAGGTCCACTTTCGGGTTTGTTTTTAACCCAGTAGATATTATTAGAATGAGAGAAGTCTTTATTCTTTTTGGATTTTATTCAAGTCTCTACGAAAAGGGACTGGTAAATATTGATCTAGGAATGGATTGAAGAGACCTGTGTCAGAACCAAGCCTTACAGGGTATTGAATGGCGATGCCTGGATTTCGCTTCATATTTGCGTTGGCTGTGGCATATCTTCGTGTTGTTTGGTCTTTTGAATGCTCTAGCATGGAAAGAGTCTCTAACGAAGTGTTCTCATGCGTTGCAACCAGGATCGAAAGGCATGGAAGTGGGGAGTAGGAGAGTACCTGTAGGATTAGAGGAGTCATCTCCTCTATGTCTTCAATTAGAGTAAATCTGCCTGCTCTGGCCATATCCTTGATTCTGTATATTCCTTTTGTAATCCTCGCTTCTGCTTCTCGTTTAGAATAGCCTAATCTAAGTTCCGCTTCAAGTTGGGCCTTGTATGTCTTCGTCTTCCTTATCAATTTCCTGAATCTGCGGTCATCGAGGTAGAGGGGATTGATTATTCTTAGGGCAAGACCCAATGATTCCGGGCTTATTATTGCGGGGTATTTTGTCTGTGTATGATAGTCCGGACGCAACTTCATGGCCAGGTTGTCATAGATTTGCGTTTCAAGTTGAAGAGAAGGAGAATTCTCCAGCAGCCTGGCGAGGATTTGAATTGGTGTGTTTTTATTTTTTGCGACTGCAGATATGGCTTCGGGATCGTCAGAATTGGAAAGCACCTCAAGTTCTGCAGGAGTGAAGTCGCGCTCAAAGCTAAATTCATCGAACCATCTGAAGTTAGACCTGAGGCTTATGACTCTGTCCCTGAATGTAAGCAGTTCCAGACCTATGACTTGGTTTTGAGCCTCAAGTTCGGGAATCCCTCTGGCACGTTCAGCCTCCATCTGAATCTTGTATGCGGCCGTCCGCTTAATGGCTTCCTTGAACTCGAAATCGGAAACTGTAAGCAGGCTTGGACGTGGCTTTTTGGTTCCTCTGTTGGCGGCTATAAATAAGAAAGCTATGTTTTCCCAGCCTCTTTCCCCGTTGACAGTTGCAAGTCTTATTACCATGGCGTCACATACTTTTGTTTATATTGGAGTTGAAGGTTGCTTTTGCCTTATTTATGGTAGAAATAGTCTAATTTCTCGTATAAATGCTTTATCTACGAAAGGTCGACCGCTATCGGGCAGCTTGCCATGTAGGCTGCGTTGCCATGTATGTTGAGGCTGTCTGAGGTGATTACGGTGGAGTTGGTTGCACTGTAGTTTAGGGAGATGCTTGGCTCGGCAGCCACGGTTTTCAGGCATGCCGCCGTGCTATTGGTGATTACGTTTCCAGGGGCTCCTAGGCCGTTTGGTATGTAGCTGCAGGTGTTGTTCTCTATGGTGAAGAACTCTATGGTGGAGGGAGCCCTATGCGATGCGAGTATCTCAATCAGGTCGGTCGAGCAGATCACCTCCTGGCCGTAGCTCGTGGCGTTCTGATAGTAGACTACAATCGAGACCCTTGGAGCCGAATTGAAGTTCTGCTTGAAAGACGAGAATGAGGCGGTGGAGAGCTTGCTTGTTCCCAGAAACAAGATGACGGCAGCTGCTATTATCACTATCGCCGCTACCACCGAGTAGAGGTAATTGGGCTTCTGCTTTGCTTCGACCTTCTCCTGCTTCTTCACGCTTGGCTTTGCGCTCTTTTTTTCTTCCTTCATTATATCACTTTACGAAGAAGGATGGGTAGCAGGAGTCCATGAAGGCGCTGCTGCCCTGGGCGTAGAGCGCCGTGCCGTACATCGAGTACGCTTTTATACCAGAGACATTGCTGTTTGTGAGCATTATGAA
>CAZJZM010000160.1:0-2359 GCA_964550485.1 Microcaldota archaeon
GGTATTCTCGGCTTCATGACGCAATCGCAGGTACGGGGCTGCTTGCCGCATATCGGGCACTTGTCCCCATACAGGCAGCCGCAGGTGCGGGGCTGCTTGTCGCATATCGGGCAATGCTCCAGATGGCAGTTCTCCATGTGCAGATCGCCCTTCTTCGTGCCGCAAGACGGACATGTATCCATTTCGACCTCCTTTTCTCCCATCATTATACCTGACCGTATAATCGTTGCATGCTGGAAGTTAATCAAATACATCAAGGCGATTGCCTCGATCTGATGAGTCTTGTCCCAGACAAGTCCATTGGACAGGCTCTGGGACTGCTACCACAGGATATGCAAGGGTGCCGTCGTCCTGACGGCCAGCCAACCTTTCACGTCCAAGCTGGTGATGAGCAATCCGTCCGAGTTCAAGCATGAATGGATTTGGATCAAGAACCGCGGCAGCAACTTCGCCAATACCGTTCGGGAACCGATGAAGGAGCACGAATCCGTTATCGTATTTGCCGCTGGTAAATGGACTTACAACAAGCAGATGCAGGACAGGACCGGCGGCGGCCTCGACAGGTCGAAGTACCTCGTCGAGCACAACTCCCAGGACCGGGAAGGGACAAGGCAATTCGAGGGTCGGGAGCACCATCAGATAGCCGAGCAGAGAGTTCCTTCGTCATGGCAGAAGTTCAATGTCGAAGTCGGATTGCACCCGACTCAGAAGCCTGTAGCTCTGTTCGAGTACTTGATCCGGACTTATTCCAACGAAGGCGATCTGGTTTTGGATTCCTGTCTGGGTTCGGGCACGACGGCCATCGCCTGCATGAATACGAACCGGAACTGGGTTGGCATCGAAAAGGAACCGAAGTACGTCGAGATAGCCAGGAAAAGGATTGATGAGAATACGGGGGCTTTCCGCCCCTGAGTGCTTCGGCCATGCCAATGCGGTAGAATCCGAACCATGGAAGTAAACAAGGTATACAACGAGAACTGCCTGACGACCATGTCCCGCATGCCGGACTGCTTCGTCAATTTGGTTCTTACCAGTCCGCCCTACTACCTGAACAAGGAATACGAGAAGACCATCTCCTACGACGACTATTGCCACATGATGGAGAAGTGCTTCGTCGAATGGAACAGGATACTGGTCGGCGGGGGCTACGCCGTGGTCAACTTCGGGGACTACTACAACTCCGGCAACAGGTTCTACAAGGCCGATGTTCCGGCCTGCTACCCTGCGACAATCAACTATTTCAAGTGGGGCGTCGAGACCGCCAAGATGGACTTGCAGGCCACGCGGATATGGCGGAAGCAGTTCGCAAGGATGACCGTCCCATTCGTCTGCAACGAACATCCTCGGCCAGTGTTCGACTACGAGCACGTATGGGCTTTCAGGAAAAGGAATGGCTCCAACGCCGAGTTTGTCAACGACCATACCAAAACGAGAAGGGGCGTGATTGGGGACGATTGGAACTCGCCAGCCGGTCTTAACGACCATTGCGCCGCTTTCCCCATTGAACTTCCCAAGTGGGCCATCGAGGTGTATTCGAAGCCGGACTCGCTGGTCTACGATCCCTTCATGGGCAGCGGAACCACGGCGGCAGCGAGCATTCGCCTTCGTCGCAAGTGGCTGGGCTCAGAGCTGTCCGAAGAATACTGCCGCTTGGCACAGGGAAGGATCGACGACGAGCAAAAGGGCATGCTCATGCTTGAGGAGCCAACGCCCAAGGAAAGCAACGAGCCGTCCGGTGCTGGCTGGTAGCACGTGGATTCCCATCCCATCTCCTACGGTATAATTCCAGCAAGGAGGCACTATCCTTGAAATTGCTAATAGTAGGGGACCTTCACCTCAGAGCCAAGCGCTTGAAGGATGTGGCTACGGCTTGGAAGGCTGCCGTAACGTGGGCGAACAAGAACGGCATAGACGTCATTCTTCAGGCTGGCGATATCTTCGACCATGTCAACGTTTACGGACGAGAAGCCAGTACCGGGACAATCTATGATGCCTTGCTAAGTCCTTTCCTGCCCGAGGAATACGATGCCTTTCTCAAGCCCTTCGAGAAGAAGCAGTTGCCCCTGGTCATCGTTCCCGGCAACCACGACATCGGGCCGCCAAGGGACAAGGACGCCCTTTCCCCCATCGACAAGTACGATTGGATCAAGGTCATCAGGCAGCCCGGAGTGCATGAAATAGTCGGCAACCTGTCCGTCTGTGCCATTCCTTGGATTAACCGCATCCACCTCGTCGCCAAGCTGGTAGGACAGGGCATGAAGCCGGGGGATGCGACAAAGGAAATCGAGAACGAGATTGCCGGCATCGCCAAGACGCTTGCCGCCGAAGTCAAGAAGCACAAGGATGCCGGCCGCTTCGT
>CAZJZM010000161.1:0-2345 GCA_964550485.1 Microcaldota archaeon
CCGATTTCGCGCCAGCAAAAATGGCAGATGCGCAGCGCCAAGGAAGGCCGGTGCGTGATCTGCGGCGACAAGAGAGTCACCGCCTGGCATTGCCTCAAGCACGCCATCGCCAACCGCGAATGGGCGCGCAAGTATGCCGGCTCCAAGCGCCGCAACAAGACCCTCACTTACGAACTGGCCTCCAAGGTCAAGGAAAAGAAGGGGAAGAAATAGGCCGCCGCGGTGACGGCAGCGCCACGCGCGGGGCGCAATGTGGCGCGACGCGCTTTTTGTGCTCTGCGCGCGGGTGCCGCCAAGAGGTGAGTTGTCTTTGGGCCTGACCCTGTTGTGTCCATCTTCTGCCGTCAACCCGGCCCTTCTCAATTTATGAAACCCATTATGAAAACATCGTTATTTTTCCGCGCGGCCCTCGCCGCCTGGCTTTCTTCAGCGGCAGGTTTGACCGCCCAGACCACTCCGTCAACGCAGACCCCGCCAGCCGCCAACCGGAATTCCACCAACCTGCCCCCCGTCACCGCCCTCCACGTCGTGCCCGACGTCGGCGCGCCCGGCGCGCCAGCCGCCCCCGCCGTTCTGCCGGGCCGGGGATTGGCCCAGCACGATTTCTTCTATGCCGGGGAAGGCGGAGGACGCCATAACATGTACATCGTGCGCAAAGGCAAGGTGGTATGGTCCTACGAAAACACCGACCCGCAGTCCAAAGGCGAAATCAGCGACGCCACCCTCCTTTCCAACGGCAATATCCTCTTCGCCCACCAATTCGGCGTGACCGAAATCACCGCCGACAAGAAGGTCGTGTGGAACTATGACGCTCCCGCCGGCACGGAAATCCACACCGCGCAAGCCATTGGCAAGGAACACGTTTTGTTCATCCGCAACGGCAATCCCGCCAAGTTGATCGTCGTCAATACCTCCACCAAAGCGACCGAAAAGGAGTTCGACCTCCCCGTGGCCAATCCCAATAGCGTCCACGGCCAGTTCCGCCACGCCCGCCTCACCGACGCCGGCACCCTCCTGGTCGGCCACATGGACATGCACAAAATCTGCGAATACGACGTGACCGGCAAGGAACTCTGGTCCCTGGCGGTGCCCGACCTCTGGAGCGTTGCCCCCCTCAAGAACGGCAATCTCCTCCTCGCGCGCGAACACGCCGCCATTCAGGAACTCGACCGCAAAGGAACCGTGGTCTGGGAATTCCCCATCACCGCCCTCACCGGCTACCGGGTTTCCGGCATGCAAGTGGCCGCCCGCCTTTCCAATGGCGACACCCTCATCAACAACTGGTGCAACAAAGGCAATGGAACCGCCATTCAAGCCTTCGAAGTCAACCCCGCCAAGCAGGTCGTTTGGGCCTTGCGCGCCTGGGGCGATCAGGTTGACCTCGGCCCCTCCACCACCATCCAGGTCCTGGACGAGACATCCGTCCCCGAAGACGTCCACTTCGGCGACTTCAAATAGCCGCGAAATTGAGCGGCTTTCGGAAGAAAGCCGCCAATTGCCGCATTTGCCCGTGGGCATGGACAGCGTCCGGAACGAATGCGCCTGCCGGGCTCTCCCGGGATGCGTCAGGGCGGCGGAATGGCCTCCAGCCGGAAGAACTGCCAGGCTGGCGCAACCGTGTTGGTGAACCACTCGGTTACGGGGAATCCGCCCGGCACCGTGGCCACCACCGAAAGCGCGGACGCGTTCGTCCCGGCGCGGACTTGATAAGAATAGGCGGCGCTGGAAGGCCAGCTCAACCGGCCCAGCCCCGGCATCCACGGCGAAAGATCCAGCACCGGCGGCATATTATTGTTGACCATTGGGTCCGTTCCCATGATCTGCTCGCGCATGTTCGAGTAACCGTCCTGGTCCGGGTCGTCCTTCGGCCCCTGCGCCAGATTGCCGAAGTGCGTCATTTCCCAGTTGTCGTCCAACCCGTCCGCGTCCGTGTCCACGATGGGCACGCCGAGGATGGAGAGGCTGAGGCTTTGCACCGAGCCGTTGTTGCCCGCGCCCTCGTCGCTGATGGACGCCGTCCAGGTCCCGGCGCTGCTTTCGAAGAAATGGTGGGTGGAATAGTAGGTCCAGTCGGCGGGGCCGGGCGCGGTGTCCGAGTTGTAACGCTGCAGCACGCTGCGGGTGCCCATCGGCGAGAGCAGGGTGATGCGCAAATTGCCGCGAATCTGGTTGTTGGCCAGGACGCGCAGGCCGACTTGTTCGCAGATCAGCGTATTCGTGACCGTGAAAACGTAGTTGGTGCAATTCAGGCTGATTTGCACCAGCCCGGCCGGGTTGGTTTGGATGTAGTTGGCCAGGTTGGTCCCATCGGTGTTGCCGATGAAGACCGCCGGGATGGGCGCAAA
>CAZJZM010000162.1:0-2338 GCA_964550485.1 Microcaldota archaeon
GACGTCGAAGTCTCTGAAGAGAGCCTAATCTCCTGATCATACCAGCCATTTCCATTCTCAATGCAAACTTCTGTACACAGGCTATTTATTCATATGCATTCGATACACTAACCGGATTACATGGCAAAATCTAAGACTACAAAAAAGAAAGCAAAGCCAAAGAAGGAGACGTCCTGCGAGGAGTGTTGCTGCTGCAACGGAACCTGCTCGTGCAAGAACTGTTCTTGCTGCTGAGCAATATAAAACATTCAAGCAGGAGAAGTTCTTCGCCCTAATTTAGACTGTGATGAAGACCCTCTTCGAGGAGTCGTAGGCCCTAATGAGGAACTCGTTCTCTCTATTTACTCTCATATTATCATGCAGTCTTTTCAACAGCTCCTCCTTTCCTAAGTTTTTTGTGCATACCAGGACTATATTGACAGTGAAATAGGAAGTGTCCAGCCTGTAGACCTCGAACTTCTCCGAGATGTTCTGCACAAATGAATCCAGCTCGGGCCCCAGCATCGAGCCGATGCAGTTCACCGAAAAGATGCCTTCTTCCTTCAGCGATTCGTAAGCATCCCTTATGAATTTTGACTGAAGGAAATGCTCGGGTATCCTGCCGTCAGGCTTGTAGGCGTCCAAAATCAATATATCATACTTCAGCTTCTCCCTCGAGACGTAATCTGCGCCTTCGTCCACTATTATGTTGCAGTTCACCTCGTTTCCGAGGAATTTCGGGTATATCTCGGCCATGCGCCTGTCGTTCTCCACTATGTCGAGCGAGAGCTTCTCGCCGAGCATCTTTGAAAACTGGTAGGCCATGGTTCCTCCTCCAAGCCCTATCATCAATATCCTGGGTTCCTGGTAAAGATAGGCCAGCGGGATGAAGAAATCCCAGTACTCATGCGTATAGAGCGAGCCCCTGTCTATCCGCGAGAATATCACCTCATTGCATTTCAGGGTCCTGACCTTCCCTTTTTCGGTTATGGTTATTGTATGGCCGTCGTATCTCTCCGAAAAGATTTCCCTCTCCTTTCCCAGAATATCAGGTAGACGCATTGTTATCCCTATATCCTTCCTCGTGATTCGCCATGCCCTATCCCACTGGCTATTATGTGTGCAGTTCTCAGGAGAGAGAAAATTTCATCAAATCTCTTTCTTACAGACTTCTCGTCAACGTTCATTAGCTGTACGTAAAATCCCTCCATTCTAACTATCTCTATCCTGGAATATATCCTGTCCAAGATCTCCGTCTTCTCGATCCTATTCGAATCTTTTGACAACGCTTTCTTCAGAAGGCTTTTTCTCGGCCTCTTCCTTGTCACTGAAACTAAGCCGACTCCCAAATCCTTGGATATTCTCTCGAAATCCATTATATTCAAACCGCCAAGCGCCACTCCGTTGGTTGCAATAATCCTTATCTGATCACTGAATTTCGAGTGTTTTATTGCAGTTACCAACTGGGAGGTAGCATCGCTGCCATCCACCTTTATCCTAAAAGAAATAGAACCCTCAATGTTTCCCATTCTTTCGATGATGCCTATTACCAATTCCTTACTCTCCTGTCTATCGAAAGGTGCGCCGGTCAGCGCCAGTATCCTCGTCCCGCCCTTGAGCAGCATATGATTACTTTGACTTAGGCATCTGCGAGGAGAACTCCTTTATCTCTTCCTGTACTTCTTCGACAGCCTTGAGAACGAGAGCCCTTGCCTTGTCCGCCTTGACTACAAGCCTAGGCATGCCTATCTCCGGGTGCTCCTTCATGACTCCCGCAAAGGAGACATCCTTATTGCTTATCAGCTTGTCCTTTATGAGCTCCGCAATGCCCCTGTCCGCCTCGACGAATTCCAGTACAACGCTCTTCGGCTCATCCTCGATTATCTTAAGTTCCATACTATCAGCATTAGATACTATTATATGCATGAGAACATTTTTAACCTCTGCGGTTGCCATGCCGATAGGCACTAGCGCACCCACTTCCTAGAAATGTAACACATAAATATGAGACACATCTTTCATATAGCACAAATTAGAAAAGGATGTAACTGTGAAAGTCAAACCATCTATAATACCTCACGTAGATACCTCGATTAGGGATGAAGTAAAACTCCAACACTATTACTGCAGAGCAGAAATGGGAAGGACAAAACTTAGGAATCCCGAATTCGTATACGCACTCAGGAAATACGGAACGGAAGCAACAAAATATTTTGCCGATGTCATCGGCCAGCCCCTTCCCCGTTTAAATGTATATGCGGCTAACCTCCCGGAAACCGAATGGGGTACATATTACAATTCCTCCTACATCATCGACATAAACGAGAAAGCAGCAGGTAAAAGCAGCTTTTCAATCAGG
>CAZJZM010000163.1:0-2288 GCA_964550485.1 Microcaldota archaeon
CCGCCGGATGGTGGGATCGGGCCTCAAGGCCACCGTGGCCTGTCTGGACCCCAAGCGTCTGTCCAAGTCCTTCGCCGGTCGTGTCTACGACGGCAAATTTCTGGATGATTTACCGGCAGAAGTGGACCCCTGCGCGGAAAACGGCGAATTTCACACCTTTGCCTGGGACGGACCCATGTTTTCGAAGCCCATCCGCTTTCAGGTGGGAGAAACGTTGGAACGGGACGGTTTTGTGTTTACGGATCTATTGCCCGCTTAAATATTTAGTCCCATGGTAAATACCTACGGGCAAGCCGTGGAACTCTAACCAGCCGATTAGAATATTTTTCACCGCTGATAAACCGCCTTCCAGTCCTTAGGCCCCAAAACCGTCCCATCCGCAAGGGTAAAAGGCTTGTCCCCAAAATTAACCCACACTTTCGTGCCGTCGGCGAAGGCGGTGGTCTGAACCTGGTGGTCATCCGTCAGAAAAGCGTGGCTGAGCATCTCCGAGTATCCGGTTTTTCGGGCGACGGTCGTGGCGGTCTTATAGCTTTGGACAAACCGTTCCTTGTCCCTTTCCCAACGGGCCGGGTCCACCATCCAAAGCGGCGGCGTTCCATAGAGCGCGTTGAAAAGGTCCCGAACGTCCCAGTAATCGGGCAGGCGGTTGGAAGAATCCCCCCAATACCAATAGGAAACCACGCAGTCGTGGTACACCAACTCAAAAAGCGGAATCCGGTAAGTGGCCCCCACCTGGAAGCGCAAATAATCCTCCTGGGGTTTCTCCACCGCGGTCAGGTTGTATCCCGCGTCCGCCAGCCGGTAAGGCCCCAGGCTCATCATGCCCTCAAAGTAATCCAAGTGCGGCACGGCCATGTCCATCCCCGTCTCACTGCCCGTGACCAGCTTCAGGTCCTTGGATACATAATCCAAAAGTCCCATTTTATTTTCCCGGTCCCGCGTGCGGGTCAGCGGGTGTTTGGGACTGTAGCATTCCCGCAAAGGAGAGGCGGTAGTGGTATCAAGAAACCGGGCGCCGTAAGCGTGGGTCTTCAAGTCCTCGGGAATATGGCGCTTGGCCATATCCAAAATACAGGCCGAGCAGAGCACCCCGCCCGTGTAGGAAACGCCCTTATCGGCGGATACCCAGCCCTTCATCCAATCGCCGTTGGGGAGCAGGTCCAGACAATCCGGCCATCCTTCCTTATTCACATAGCTTAACGGGGTTTCGGGGCTGTAGACATCCTGGTAGATGTCGTAACGTCCCGTCAGGAAACCCAATTGGTTCAGGGCCTCCACCGAACTTCCCGGCGCCTCATGGGCCCAAAGCACCCGCTCGATGCCCGCGTCCTTCATTTGCCCGCCGTAGATTTCCCCCTCATTGTCCATTTGCCACCATTCGGCGTTTTTCCACCACCAAAGGTCCACCGCCCCGATCAGTTTGTCCACCTCGGGGTTCAACAACGCCTTTTCCCGGAGCGTGGACAAAAGCCCGTGGGCTCTGGCGTAGGCCCGGTAGGCCTTGGCGATGCCTACGTAGCCCCCATCGGGCACCCAGACCAGCCGGAGCCTTCTTTCATAACCCCAGGATTGGCGGGAAGGTTCCCAGGCAAAAGACCAGCCGGAAGTTTTACCTTCTTCGGGCCTGAAAAACCGGACCTTCGCGTCGTTCTGGGTTTCGGCGATGGCGGCCAGGCCGTCCGCGCCATTCGTTAGGCCGATAAAGGGCATGCAAAGCCCGTGGCCGCTGTAGAGCGCGAGGTCCCAAGTTTTAAAATAGGGGTCGGTGGCCGGCACATATAAGCCCTCGTTGATGGGAACCACCCAGTGATCTTTTGGGGAAGAAAGCAGTTCTCCGGGAAACTCGAAAGCCCCATCCAAGGGGCCGTCCCCCTTGAGGCTGAAAAGCGCGGAACCATCCTTTTCGATTTCCGCCGAGGCCGAGACGGTGTTGCCCGAGGCGTCGGCCAGGATTAAATCCATGTGGTTCTCGGTAATTTTCTCCAACCGAAGCACCCTCGCAACCTGGCCCCAGCCTTGTAGGGTGTATTGACTTCCAGCGGCGTGTGTAAAAATGAGTTGGTTTTGGTTTGGAAGATAGGCCAAAGCGGTTTCCGCGCCGGTAATCGTAACGGGCTTCAGGGATTCCGGCGGTGGGATTTCACCGGTTTTTTCCAAGGATAATCCAGCCCAGTAGGTGGTTCCGGGGCCTTCCCCGGTAATGCGAAATTGCAGGGTCGCGCAACTCTCCGGCACCATGACCTTACCGGAAAGTTTTTGCCAATCATGATTGATCGAGGTGTTCT
>CAZJZM010000164.1:0-2279 GCA_964550485.1 Microcaldota archaeon
CCGCTTTACCCAGGGAACGCCGGCTTACGCGACGGCGGACGACGTGGCGATGGTGGCCAACGCCGGGACCTTCCCGACTGCGGCCCAGGCCGTGCCGCAGACCAACGGGACCACCAAGATCGTGATGTACGCCAAGTACAACGGCAACCCGATCATGGACACCGCCCAATATACCGCCACCACCACGACTTTCACGCCGACCGTAGTGCCGAGCACGGGCGACGTCTGGGAAGTCTACACCATCATCAAACCCTAATCTTTGACCAGGAGGAGCTATGTCACAGGATACGCCGCTGGCACCAGACGCGCCGGTGATCGCCAAGCTGAAAAAATCACCGGTCGAGGTTGAGGTCGGTCTTTACGACGTCAACCCCAACTATGTCGAGACGGATGACACCGCAGAGAACTTGAAGAACCTGTATCTGAAAAAGGGTTCGATCAAGGCCTGGCTTCATCCGCTCACCTGGTTGGAGCGGGACTTCATCAAGGCCGACACCGTCAAGATCTACCGATTCTGGAAAGAGAACGACGGGGACAACAAGGATATCGCCAAGGCCATGGTGAACGAGGCGATCCAGCGGCTTCTTGTGTATTTCGCCCTCAAGCGTGGACCGGAGGAAAAGGCTGCCCGGCTGTTCGAGAGCCAGGATGAAATGCTCGACTTCCATCCCCCGACCCTGCGCGACCTGAACGTTCGGTACTACGAGGAGTTCGGGCTGTCGGAGAAAGAAAGGGGAAACTTGTTAAGGGCAAGGAGTTCAGGAACCTTCTGCGCCTTGCCCGATACCTCCCTGGGAAAAACCTCTTCGGACCAAACCTGATGGACATGACCGAGTTTCAGGTGAGCGCCCTGATCTCGGTCGTCAACCAGGAGATCGAGGACGCGGAGATCGATCAGCTGAGAGCGACCGCCAAAGCCAATGGCGGTGAATTTCTGGACTTCCGTGATGAACCAGATAGCGACGAAGACTTACCGGAGACCTTCTAAATGGGCCAACCTATTGTCCAACAATTCACGACCGAGGCGGACCAGTCGGGCATCGACAAGGTCATGGCCGGTCTTCAGAGCGTAGAGAACCAAACCAAGAAGACCACCGACTCCATGAGCGAGGATTTCGATAAGAGTAATAAAAAGTTCGACAGCTTCACCAGGCGCATCGAGCGGCCCATCTCCATGATCGCCTATTCCACGCTGGCGTCCGGGATGTTGGACATGGGAAACAAGGGTGAAAGCTCCATGATGATGCTGGAGCACGGCCTGCACGCGGTGGGTAACGCCATCATGTTCGTGAACCCGGAGATCGGGCTGGCGATCATCGCCGGGACCGCTCTTTGGGAAGTCTTCCAAAAGATGGCCAGTTCCACCAAGCTGACCAAAGAGGAACTGGAAAAACTGCTCAAAGAGAACAATGCCACAGCGGACTCTTTCCGCCAGGCGGCCGAGCAGGCCGAGAAGTCCGGGGAACGGAAGGATATCATCCTTTCCCTGCGGAACCAGGCCGACGCGCTGGACCGGCTTTCTCAGCACAAGAAGGATGAGGCCAAAGACGCGGTCACGGCCGCCACAGCCGAGCTACAACACGCCCTGGCCACCGACAAGAACACACTAGCCATCGAGAAGAATGGCAACACCGACGGCGCCGCTTCCATCAAAAAGGAAATGATCGCCGCGGCCACCCAGAAACAAGCCGAGGCCATCAAGGCCTACACGGCCGTCCTGGCGGACAACGCCGCCAAAACCCCGGCGATCGACGAGACGGTTTACGCCAAGCAGCACGAACTCCAGCTCCAGGCCTATGTGGACAACATGAACCTGAGCCAAGCCAAAAAACAGCTGGCGTCCGATGAAAAACTCCTCAGCAACCTCGAAAACGCCATCCTCAGCACCTCCGATCCTGCAGAGTTGAAGATGCTCAACCAGCAGGTCGATGAAATGAAGAAGATCACCGACGCCGAGAGAACCCGGACCACAGAACTACAGGCCGAGTCGGAAAGACGCCAGGAGATCATTCAGCAGGAAGCAATGGTTTGGCGGAACTATGGGAACTCGATCGGTCAGGCCATCATGACCGGCGGCGCCCAGGGGAACCGGATCCTCGCGCAGATGATGGATGACCAGCTGAAGATCTTGGGTGACAGTCTGATCAAACAGTTGACCGCCAAAGCCACCGCTTCCATGGCCGACCCGCTCACGTTCGCCATCGGGCTGGCCGAGGCGGCCGCCATCAGCACCATCGCCTCCATCACCGGGGCTTCGTCCACCAATTCCTCGGTCAGCC
>CAZJZM010000165.1:0-2278 GCA_964550485.1 Microcaldota archaeon
CCTGCTTCGGGAGCAGGGGGTCGGAGGTTCGAATCCTCTCTCCCCGACCATTCATGACACTTAGCCCTTTTGACGATTCTGTCGAAGGGCTTTTTGTATGTCGGAAAGTGACCTGCGGCATCCATCGAACTCTGAGAGTACATTTCATAGCAGTTCCCCCGATTTGCGGGTAAGTGCAGAGAATAAGCACCCTTTGCGAGTTAGAGAGTCCTTTGCAGGCAAAATTGCCTTCGCGGTGTGTGTCTCATACGAGATTTAGTTGCGGGAATAGGTTCACATGGCATCGATATAGCTTTTTACGCGGGTCAGGTTCATTTGTCTCTGTCCTCACCGTGCCTACGCCGGCTTGGCGGTTATACTCTCTGCCATGAAATCCTCTAGCATTTTTACACTCACTATATCTTTGTTGTATTTCTATGCTGATGGGCGCATGCGGAGGCGGTTCGGGCTCCACGTCATCTGGCAGCAGCGGTACAACCACTCCAACCCCTGCAATCTCGTCCATCAGCCCCACGAGTGTTCTTGCCGGTTCAGCCGCACTGACCTTGACAGTGTCCGGCTCTGGATTTCTCAATTCAAGCGCTGTCCAGGTGGCTGGCACCGCCGCGGCGACCACGTATGTGAGCAGCTCGCAGGTGACGGCCGTAGTGCCGGCAACGCAGTTGGCCAGTGCGGGCCAGTTGGCGGTGGTGGTGGTGAACGGATCGCTGAACAGTGCATCCGGAACGCCCATCAACCTGACGGTGAACAATCCTTCGCCCACAATATCGTCGGTGTCGCCCAGCAGCGAACTGCTGGGAGCGGCATCCCCGGTTGTGACCGTGACCGGGACGGGATTCGTTTCGACAACAGCGATCAATGTGAATGGGACCATCCGGCCGACAACCTATATCAGTGCGACGCAGGTGAGCGCAATACTGACAGCGGCCGATGTCGCTGCGACAGGAACCCTCTCACTGACCGCGGTAAATCCGACTCCGGGGGGCGGGGCCTCGGCCGCCATCAGCTTGCCGGTGAACAATCCATCGGTTGGAGCGATTGAACTCTACCCATCCTTGTTGACTGCCGGAGCGACATCCCCCATAACGGTCGCGGTGACAGGCAATACGTTTGTTCCCGCATCGGTGGTTCAGGTGGGTGGGGTTGCCCGCACCACCACCTACGTCAGCTCGACCACGCTGACCTTTGTGGCAACAATTGCCGATCAGGCCACAGCAGGAACGCTCGCGGTGACAGTGACCAACCCGACGCCCGGCGGCGGGACTTCCCCGGCAGCGAGTCTCACGATTGGCAATCCATCGATTGCAGCCATTCAGCTCAATCCCACCGCATTGATCGCGGGAACGAGTTCTCCCACAACGATCACTGTATCCGGGGAGACGTTTGTTCCCGCTTCGGTGGTTCAGGTGGGCGGGATTGCCCGCGCCACCACCTATGTCAACCCGACCACGCTGACCTTTGTGGCAACGGCGGCCGATCAGGCCACCACAGGAACGCTCGCGGTGACGGTGACCAACCCGGCACCCGGCGGCGGAACCTCTCCGACTGCCAGTCTCGCGGTGAACAACCCATCGGTTGGAGCCATTCAACTGAGTCCCGCGGCGCTCAACGCGCAAGCGACTTCCACGGCAACGATCACGGTGACGGGCAATACCTTTGTTTCCGGTTCGGTGGTTCAGGTGAACGGGATTGCCCGCGCCACCACCTACGTGAATTCGACTACCCTGACATTTGTGGCGACGGTAGCGGATCAGGCTACGGCAGCTACGCTCGCGGTGACGGTGACGAACCCGATGCCCGGCGGCGGAACCTCCGCGGCAACCAATCTCACGGTGAACGATCCGGCAGTAGGCGCCATTCAGCTGAATCCCGAGGTGCTCAACGCACAGGCGACTTCCCCGGCAACGATCACGGTGACGGGCGGAACCTTTGTTCCCGCTTCGGTGGTCCAGGTGGGCGGAGTTGCCCGCGCCACCACCTATGTGAGCCCGACCACGCTAACATTCGTGGCAACGGTCGCCGACCAGGCCAATGCGGCAACGCTTGCGGTGACGGTGGCGAACCCCGCGCCAGGCGGCGGAACCTCTCCGGCAGTCAGTCTCACGGTGAACGATCCACCGGTTGGAGCCATTCAGCTCACTCCCTCCGCAGTGATCGCAGGAACGGCTTCGCCCACCACGATCACGGTGACCGGCAGTTCATTTGTTCCGGCTTCGCAGGTTCTGGTGAATTCTGTCGCCCGCGCCACCACTTATGTCAGCCCGACCACGCTGACATT
>CAZJZM010000166.1:0-2274 GCA_964550485.1 Microcaldota archaeon
AGTAGGCTCTTGCGTTGTACATGATTTCTCCTCGGTCCTTGTTGTTGAGCTGGATGATTCGATCTGTCAAGGCGCGACGATGCGGGTTCGCTCAGTCGTGTTCCCAAACCACGAACCAGTGCTCGTCCGGCCGGGTGGAGCGAATCGTCAAACGCCCGTCTTGCGTGAACTTGTAAGCGCGTGTCAGGCTCTTGCCCACCAACAAATCTCCGGTAACCGAACCTTGCACATGATGGGTGAGCGTATGCGCCGTTTCGTTGAGGTCGTAACTTCCGAAGAAAGCTTCGTACCCATTCAGAACGTACTCGTTGGAGATTGCGCCTGCCGACTTGGGATACATCAGTTGCACGGACATATGGCCGTCGCGCGTGTAGATCAGCATGCCTGTCGGCTGAGGAAGATCGACGGACTTGCCATCCGGCCCAGGACTCTCGATGCGGACCAGATGCCACGCGCCGATCAGCCGCTCCCTGTCGGAGGGCGGCTCGCCGGTCGCTGCCGATTGAGCCTGGGCGATGGAGACGATTGCCAGCCCCAATGCGAGGACGCCATAACGCAGAGTACTCATCTTCGCTCTCTCCGGTGGTCTACCGGCCAACTAACTGTTCGTGGAACTTTGGATAACGCGCCCCTTCGAGCTTGATTTTGGAAGAAGCCTCTTCGAGGGCACACACGTCGTCCGCTGTGAGTGCAACGTCCACTGCGCCAAGATTTTCTTCCAGGCGCGCCAGCTTGGTGGTGCCGGGAATGGGCACGATCCAAGGCTTCTTGGCCAGCAGCCAGGCGAGCGCAATTTGTCCAGGAGTCGCATTTTTCTGTGCCGCGAAGGAGGTGACCAGATCGACCAATGCCTGGTTCGCCTTGCGATTCTCTTCGCTGAACCGGGGAACGGTGCTGCGAAAATCCGTGCTGTCAAATTTGGTGCTGGCGTCGATCTTGCCGGTCAGGAAGCCCTTGCCGAGCGGGCTGAAGGGGACAAAGCCAATGCCAAGCTCTTCGAGAGTGGGCATCACCGTCTGCTCGGGCTCGCGCCAGAAGAGCGAGTACTCGCTCTGCAACGCGGCGACAGGCTGAACGGCATGGGCGCGGCGGATGGTCTGCGCATTGGCTTCCGAGAGGCCGAAGTGCTTCACCTTGCCTTGCTCGATCAGTTCCTTCACCGCGCCCGCAACCTCTTCGATGGGAACGTTGGGGTCGACGCGATGCTGGTAGTACAGATCGAGGACCTCGACCTTCAGGCGCTTGAGAGATCCTTCCGCAACCCTTTTGATGTGCTCGGGCCGGCTGTTCAAGGCGCTCCATCTGTTTCCATCGCCGGGGTTGGACTCCCATCCGAACTTTGTCGCAATTACGACTTGTCCGCGAAATGGGGCGAGGGCTTCGCCGAGCAGTTCTTCGTTGTGCAAAGGGCCGTAGACCTCGGCGGTGTCGAAGAATGTGACGCCGCGCTCGACGGCCGCATGGAGCAAGGAAATCATCTCCTGCTTGTCCTTGGGCGGCCCGTAGGACCAGCTCATGCCCATGCAGCCCAGGCCGAGGGCCGAGACTTCGAGATTGTTCTTGCCAAGTTTGCGCTTCTGCATTGTGACTCCTCTTTTTTGTCGCAGGACGGGCAGCGATTACCGGTTGGCCATGGCCTCAAGAGCCGCCGGGTAGCGAGAGCCCTGCACCGTGAACGTGGAGGTAACGGCGTCGATTTCGCGAAGATCGTCCGCGGTAAGTTCCAGGGCGGCCGCGGCAATGTTCTCGTCGATGCGTTCCAGCTTGGTGGTGCCAGGGATGGGAACGATCCAGGGTTTCTGCGCCAGCAGCCAGGCGAGCGCGATCTGCGAAGTGGTCGCCTTCTTGCGTGTGGCGATGACGCCAATTCGATCGACCAGGGCGAGATTCGCCTTGCGCGCCTCGGGAGCAAAGCGCGGGAAACTGCCGCGGTTGTCCTCTTTGTCGAATTGCGTGTTTTCCGTGATGGTCCCGGTAAGAAATCCTCTGCCCAGCGGGCTGAACGGGACGAAACCGATGCCAAGCTCTTCCAGCGTGGGCAGGATCTCCTCCTCCGGGCTCCGCCACCAGAGCGAGTACTCGCTTTGCAGCGCGGTGACCGGCTGCACGGCGTGCGCCCGGCGGATGGTCTGCGCGCCTGCCTCGGACAGGCCGAAGTGCTTGACCTTGCCCTGCTGGATGAGGTCTTTCACCGCGCCGGCGACCTCTTCGATGGGCACTTCGGGATCGACGCGGTGCTGGTAGAGCAGGTCGATCGTCTCCACGCGCAGCCGC
>CAZJZM010000167.1:0-2267 GCA_964550485.1 Microcaldota archaeon
GTTCTTCAATGCGTTCAACCATCCGAGCTTCGCCAATCCCTCCGGCGATATCACTGCGCCTGGGGCCTTTGGCAAAAGCACGGCTACCACCACGGATCCACGCGAAATTCAGGTCGCTGGAAAAATCTACTTCTAGGGTTAGATTGCTCGTCTGAACAAATGCACTCCTTTCGATGTGCAGCCATTGAATCAAAGGAATGGCTGCACATCGATCTTCGCAGCGATGGCAGAAAGATCAACAATCTGCAAGACGCGAAATGGAGATTGAAACCTGATGCCGCAAAAGTGAAAATGGGTTTCGTGTGCAGAGCAATCTCTACTCGAGGTCTACTAAGGTAATAAAAACCTTCCTTGCCGGAACTTGTCTCGCATCCCTAACATGCCTCGGTGCTAGAACACAGTTGTTGCTCTTTCACAGCCTGTTAACGCAAGTCAAACCTGGGCGACACGCCTTCGTTCTTTAAGGATATGAATGATGACAAATCGAAGACTTAGCAATGCTCTCACCTGCAGTATCGCGATGATGCTGGTATCTTCGGGCCTTCTGATTACGAGGTTGAATGCTCAGGCACCGTGTATACCACAAGCAGGAGCGCGCCAGGACGCGCAGGATATCCCCGAGAATCGCGGCGCCGCGGCCCTTTCAGTTGTATTGCAGCAACTGCACACCAGGGCCAGTATGCTGATGGTCACAGCGCATCCGGATGACGAAGATGGCGCCACCCTGGCGTATATGTCGCGTACTGTAGGAGCGCGGGTCGGGCTGCTGACTCTCAACCGCGGCGAGGGCGGCGCGAATCTAATGTCCTCCGATTATTGGGATGCCCTGGGCTTGGTGCGTACCGAAGAACTGCTGCAAGCCGATAGATATTATTGCGTCTCGCAGTACTTTTCCGTTGCAGCGGATTACGGATTTTCTAAAACTCTCGAGGAAGCGCTGCAAAAATATGAGACTGACCGAGTCTTCTACGATGTAGTGCGCGTTGTGCGGCGCACGCGCCCTTTGATCATCTCATCGGTCTTCGTAGGCGGCCCCTCTGACGGGCATGGGCAACATCAGTCGGCCGGTCTCTGGGCGCAGAAGGTCTTTCTTGCGGCAGGCGATCCAAACGTTTTCCCGGATCAGATCAAAGAAGGCCTCCGGCCCTGGAATCCATTGAAAGAATATGCGTGGGTTCCATTTTCTCTGGAGGAGGGAAGCATATCGCCGAAGGGACTCTACGATTACGCAACGCACCACTGGGCGCCCGCCGGCGTACAGAATCACATTTCCGGTAAGTTCGAGCCGGGAGCAGTAAGCGCCAATGTTGAAGTACTGATTGGTGCCTATAGCTTTGTCAATGGCATCAGCGATCGTCAAATCTCGCGTACCGGTCTTGGCTTTCAAAAGTCACAGAACGGCGGCTCGGAGATTCCCGCCTCTGGCCCGGCAAACTCCGCATACCATCGTTTTGGCTCGCGTATCCCAGCTGCCGATAAGGAGAAATCGTTCTTTGATGGCATTGACATCTCCCTGCTGGGAATCGCTACTCTTGCTGGCGATGAAGAGCACGCCTTCCTCACACAAGGACTCGCCGCCATCAACAAATTGGTCGAGGATGCCACCCACACCTATTCCGTCAGTGATCCCAGCGCCATCGCGCCAATCCTGGCCCAGGGGCTCAAAGCCACCAATGGCCTGATCGATCAGGTTAAATCGAGCTCCCTCTCGGCCGACGCTAAATACAACGTGCTGCATGAGCTGAAGGTCAAACAGACACAGTTCAACAACGCGCTTACACTGGCGCTGGGCCTTTCGATGACTGCTAACGTCACCCAGCATGTTACAGAACTTGATTCATTTGCTCGCTTTCGTGGAGATCAACCAACCTTCCAAATGGCGATCCCCGGCCAGCAGTTTCCTGTTCTTGTGCATCTGGCTGAAGATAGCTCCGTTCCAGTGAAGGTTGATAAAGTCACGTTGGAATTGGAAGGGGCTGATAGTTCCGCCATCCAGGCTACAGGTAAGGTCGATGGCCAATTAGACGGCGGTGGTATATTCGACGCAAACTTCGATGTCCACATCCATGAGATGGCCAGCTATACCAAGCCGTACTTTGATCGTCCCGGACTAGAGCAGCCGTATTACGACGTGCTTAATCCGCAGTACAGGGAAATGCCGCTTGCTCCTTACCCACTGGAAGCACGTGTAGTTGCCACATATAACGATGTGCAAATCCAATTGGCCGAGGTAGTGCAGACAGTCGAGCGCGAAGCAGGCCAAGGTA
>CAZJZM010000168.1:0-2244 GCA_964550485.1 Microcaldota archaeon
TTGGCGCTCTGTTGTCCTCATCGCTTGTCAGCTCAAAGTGCTCCCGCCTGGGCTGTTGGCGTCTCGTACACGGTCGGCGAACTGGTCACCTACGACGGTTCCACCTATAAATGTCTCCAGGCGCATACTTCCGAACCCGGCTGGGATCCGATCTCTGCGCCGGCTCTTTGGCAACTCGTAAGCTCGGGCGCAAGTTGTGCCGCCGTGCCCAGTGTGCCCGGCAGTCTTACCGCATCTGGAACCACGAGCACCGGCACAACTCTAGCGTGGTCGGCTGCGACGGTCGGCGCGAATTGTTCCGTGAGCGGCTACACAATTTATCAGAGCGGCGTTTCTATTGCCTCGACGGGCAGTTCGACAAGTTATGCGGTAACCGGCCTCTCGGCTTCTACCAAGTACAGTTTCACCGTTGCAGCTTCCGACTCCGACGGTATCTCCGCACAAAGCGCGGCTGTCAGCGTGACCACCTCCGCCAGCAATTGCTCGGCAGCTCCTGCTGCTCCGACCGGCCTTGCTGCTTCGGGTACTACGAGTTCCTCGACGTCCTTGAGCTGGACCGCTTCGTCGGTCGGCGCCGGCTGTTCGATTTCGAGCTATACGATTTACAAAAACGGCGCTGCGATCGCCACCGTTAGCGGCGCGACCAGCTACACCGTCAGTGGCTTGTCGGCATCGACAGCTTATAGCTTCGCGGTCGCCGCGACCGACGCCAGCGGCTCTTCTTCCGAGAGCACGGCGCTCAGCGTAACTACCTCGCCGGCCAGCGGCAGCGGATGCGCAGCCACTTGGAGCGCCACAACCGTTTACACCGGAGGCATGCAAGCCAATGTGAACGGCATCAACTATGTTGCCAATTATTGGACCGAAGGTAATAATCCAGCTACCAGCAACGGTCCCGCCGGCAGCGGCCAGCCGTGGACATCGCTCGGTGCCTGCTCTTCCTGCACCACCGTGCCGACCGCGCCTGCGGGCTTGGCGGCTTCTGGCACCACCTACTCCAGTACGAATCTGACCTGGTCCGCGGCCACCGTTCCATCGAATTGCTCGGTCAGCGCTTACACCATCTATGAAAACGGCGCGGCCGTCGGCACTTCCACTTCGACCAGTTACACGGCCTATGGCCTCTCGGCTTCCACCAAGTACAGCTTCACGGTCTCCGCAAAAGATTCTACCGGCACTTCGCCGCAGAGCGCGGCCGTTAGTGTAACCACGCCCGCCTGTTCCGGTTCATGCTCCACTTCCGGCGGCAAGCTCTTCGCGCCGTACATCGACATGAGCATCACGGCTGACGAAAACATCGTTACCATTCAACAGCAATCGGGCATCAAGGCGTTTTCACTGGCCTTTCTCGATACGAACGGCAGTTGCGCCGTTGGTTGGGGCGGTCTCGGCGGCACGTTGCCCACCGACAACCTGCCCAACGGAACCACGATCTCCTCGCTTGTTTCGCAGCTTCAGTCGGCTGGTGTCACGATCATCCCGTCCTTTGGCGGTGCAAACGGTACGGACCCGGCCGGAAATTGCACGAGCGCTTCGGCTCTCCAGGCCGTCTATCAGCAGGTCATCAATCAATATCACGTTAATATGCTCGATTTCGACATCGAATCTTCGCAAACGAAGGCTCAATTGCAACAGCGCGATCAAGCTCTGATTGCATTGAAAAACGCCAACTCCGGATTGCGCGTCTCGTTCACGCTGCCGGTTTTGCCGACGGGACTTGTCAGCGCCGGTACGACGATTCTCAGTCAGGCCAAGTCCGACGGCTTCAATCCCGATGTCATCAACGTGATGGCCATGGACTACGGCTCCTCCAGCGACAACGGCGGACAGATGGGCCTTGACGCCACCGATGCCGCATCCGCAACTCACAGCCAGATTCAGGCTGCCGGCCTCTCCTCCACTGTCGGCGTGATTCCCATGATCGGCGTCAACGACACCAACACCGAAATCTTCCAGCTCTCCGATGCTCAGACGCTGGTTAACTTCGCAAATTCCAACAGCTACATCACCACGCTTTCCATGTGGTCGGTGGGCCGCGATAACGGAAGCTGCGCCGGTGTCGGCTATGCCTCTCCGTCCTGCAGCAGCATCAGCCAGTCGACTTATGCCTTCTCGGATATCTTCGAGGCGTTCTAAACTCCCGGGTGAAACAGGCCGCGCAGATTGCGGCCTGTTTTGCCACGACCACTCATGCTCTCCCCCAATCCACGAAAAGGCCCGCCTGCCGAAGCAGACGGGCCTTTT
>CAZJZM010000169.1:0-2232 GCA_964550485.1 Microcaldota archaeon
ATTGGGCAAACGTGCGAAAAGTTGTGCATGCTCCAGCCGCCCCGGTGGGGGTATGCCCAAAGTTGGTCAGTTTGAGATAACGCCGCTACGGTTCATAACCCGCGAAACCCCCAGGTCGACTTTTTTTCCCGGGGAGGCCGACCCGGGTCACCCGACCCCCTCGGGGACGACCGAACAAAATCGTTTTTTGCGGATGATTAAAATTTTTGATTTTTTTAATCGATGCCATAGCATGTCCTCATGCACATGTGACCTCTCCCATCACCTAGGACACTTGGCGGGTCGCTGCAATTTTTTTTTGTTCGCTTTTTTTTAAAAAAAAACTTGACGTGTCATGTCCAGTGTGCACGTCCCCCGGTGACGATGTGGATCAACCATGTGGTCCGCGGTGTGGGCATCGCCGGGGTGGCAGGGTTTCCCATGCTCGTTGCACTGCCTTGTCTGTGTTGTGTACCGGGGGCACGCAGGGCAGTGATGACACTGGGCTGTGCCTGGGCCCTGGCCTACGCCTTCTTGATGACTGCTGGACCCCGTCAGACTGCCGGGTGGATTGCATGGCTCTTCTCGGAACTCTGGTTGAACACTGTGTTGGTGCTGGCCGGCTGGGTGCTCTACTATGTGTTCAAAGTGCTGGGCATGTTGCTGGCCAACGTGTTTACCATTGGGCTGCTCACGCTGTTTCTATGGTCGGGCTGGAACCTTAACCTGTGGCTGCAGCGGAGGGAGCGCATGAGGGGAAAGCCAGAACGTCAAGAATGAAGTGGCACATTCATTATCGCCCACCACCACCACCAGCGCTGGTCACAGGAATCCCGTGATAAAGGTCAATTCATCAATGATGGTCACTGCATCAAAGAGCAGGAGGTTGCTGCGAAAGTTCAAGGCCCCCACAGTGTTGTCCCAGGCTGCGCTGAAGACTTGCGGATTCACGGCAAAGCTTTGCAGCAAGAACTTGGACTGTTGAAATGGGCCAAGGGGGCGATCCAGCGACAGGGTTGGGGCAGGCACTGGGCCAAAGGGGTCGCGCGAGGTGAAGTTTGTGATTTGGAAGCTGTATGGACCACCAGGGGCAATGCGAATCTGCGTGGGGTTCCAGTTGGTGGTGGAGATCCACAGATACTCAAAGTCGAGGCCCACATCCTGGAAGTGCCGCGTCTGCCAAGTCACATTGGACGTGAGGGCTGGCCCACTCTCGACCAGGGCCCGTCCACTGCCTGTCACCGTGTACGTGACGTTGAGTGTGTTGAGTCGGGCATCGATGATGGTGAGGTTTTGCTGCAGCCAGATGCCCAAGTTGTTGAGAATGATCGCCTGGGCATTGGCCTTGGCCTCCAGCACGTCCAGACGCATCTCATGATTGCTGGCATTCTGCTGGAGGAAGGCCACCTCCACCTGCAATGCACTAATGTTTGCGAGCACCACGGCCATGGTGGCCTGCAGCGCCGTCACATTGTTCATCACGCCCAGCAGCTTGATCTCATCAAGGGTGAGACGGTTCTCCAGCGCCGTGGTCCGGTTCTCCAGGTTGGTGATGCGTATCCCATGGCTAATCTGTGTCGCGTTGATGGCATTGATCTGGGCCGTGTTCTTGGTGACCCGGGCAATGGTTTCCGTCAGCGTGGTGTTGAGCACGGCAATCTGTTCCGTGTGCGTCACCAACAACTCCTCAGCAATGGTCAGGCGACTGTCCAGGCCATCCAGATCCTCCTGGACCACTTGCAGACGCCACAGACCAATGGCCATCAACAGCAGGACCATGAGGAACGCCAGCACACCCAAGACCAGGGCCACATTGCGCCCTGGCTTGTTGCCCTTGCGCATGTACTCCTCCACCTCGGGGTCTTGCTGTGGCTGGCTGGTGAGGAGGGGCCTTTCAGCATCCCGGCTGCTGAACCCTGGTCGAAGTGCCATGCTCTGTTGGAATGACTAGCCTGTAACCATTAGCGTGTGTCCAAGACGCGTGTCAATCTCAATGGGATGGAAGTGGTGCAAATAACATACGCCTGATGCCCTCACAATTTTAATGGAAAGCTTTCCAAATATCTTCGTTGCCCTTGTCCACAGGATTGCCCATGCCTGAATCGTAAATGCCTAGGTACTCCACCCTTTTCTTCCAGTCGTCGTCGCCGTTTAGCCAGGCATTAAGCAAGTCGACTCTTCCCGGGTGTCCCGTGCGCTTTTATTTTGTATGTGTGTCAATGAGTGTCCAGGACGGCTGAAGGGAAGCGTACG
>CAZJZM010000170.1:0-2214 GCA_964550485.1 Microcaldota archaeon
AAGAGCTGGAGCCGAACAAGGATGCGCGCGCCGTGGTCGAGCAACTGGGGCAGAACCATCCGGCGCCCGATCACTTACTCGACGCCTTCCGCGCCACCTTCGACGGGCTCGACAGCTTCATCCGCACGCATCGCATCGTCACGATTCCATCTACGGTGCGGCCCATTGTGGAAGAGACGCCGCCTTTCATGCGCGCCACCACCTTTGCCAGCATGGATACACCGGGACCGTTCGAGACGCACGCGACAGAAGCTTACTTCAACGTGACGCTGCCCGATCCTTCGATGAAGCCGGAAGAGGTGGAAGGCTTCATGCACTCGTTCAATGTGGGTACGGTAATTTCGACGGCGGTGCACGAGGCGTATCCGGGCCACTATATCCAATTCCTGTGGGTGCCGCAAGCTCCCAGCCGGGTGCGTAAGCTATTGGGCGCAACCACCAATGTCGAGGGCTGGGCGCATTACACCGAGCAAATGATGCTCGACGAGGGCTACGGCCAGCCGGGCGCGGGAGCGAAGGACGAGCGCGAGTCGAAGTTCCTCCGCCTTGGCCAATTGCAAGACGCGCTGCTGCGCAATGCGCGCTTCATCGTGGGCATCGAGATGCACACCGGCAAGATGAGCTTCGACGAGGCCGTGGCCTTCTTCCAGAAGGAAGGCTATCAGTCCAAGGAGACGGCGACGGTGGAGACCAAGCGCGGCACCAGCGACCCGACTTATCTTTATTACACGCTGGGCAAGCTGGAGATCATGAAACTGCGCGAAGATATGAAGAAGAAGCAGGGCGCGGCCTTTTCGCTGGAAGAGTTTCACAATAACTTCCTGCGCCAGGGCTTCCCGCCCATCAAGATCGTGCGGCAGGCGCTGCTGGGAGATGACTCGCCGGCGCTGTGAGAGCGGCGCTGGAAGGCATTGCGGTTACCCAGGTCCCAGAGTAAGTATTTGGGACCTGGGCACCAGCGGCCACCGGCCAGCCAAATGGGTCGAAACCTCGATGGGCGATTCGGAAGCTGGCCCATATCGCTCTCTACCTCAGCCCTTGCGCAGCACGGCGGCCAGGCTCCTGCCGATCGCCGGGCGATCGGTGGCCGCAAGCCCGGCAGCGTGCGCCGCCTCCAGTTCGCTCTGGAACTTTGCCGCATCTACGTGGCCGGCGGGCTCGGCCAACAGCATCAATCCGCCCGGCTTGAGCGCGGCGGCGGCTTCTTTGAAGAACACTTCCGCAGAGGGCAGTTCGTGGACCATGGCAAAGGCCAGCACAAAGTCCACTGCACCCGCGAGGTCGCCGAGGCCCATGGTCTCGGGCTGCGCTAGCCGGGTTTCGATGCGCGGCAGCAGGCCGGCTTTGGCCGCACGGTGGCGCAGGCTCTCCAGCATTCTGGGCTGAATATCCACGGCCACAATGCGCCCCGACGGACCCAGCCGCCTGGCCATGGGCAGGGTAAAGAAGCCCATGCCCGGCCCCGGCTCCAGCACTGTGATGCCTGCGCGGATGTAGGGCGCGACGATCTGTTCGGGGTTCTGCTTCCAGCGCCGCAGCGGGCTGGCCAGCAGGTAGCCCATCCACCACGGGCACACGTGTTTCTCCATTTCGTTGTCTCCTCGCCGGTTTTGCCGGCCGAGCTTGCGAGATCGCCGGGGGGGATGACCGGAGAGCCTCACCTTCTAGACGAGATTACGCGGAAAATATTGCAATGGTTTCGAGGATCGGGAGCGCCGGGGCGAAATGGAAGCCTCCCGCCGGGTTTGCGCGTTGCGCGAAATCGATTTATCGTTGAGCCGGTCAACATTTCGAGGTGCAGAATGGTTTTGAAGTCCCTTGCCGCCGCTGTTGCCGTTGCCTTTGCTGTAACTGCCGCCGCCCAGATGCCCGACAAGCCTATTAGCAGGCCCAAGATCACCGGCATCTCGCACATCGCCGTATACGCGTCCGACATGGCCGCCACCGAGCACTACTACCGCGAGATCATCGGTGCGGCCAAGCTGGCTGACCCGGAGAATCCGCTGGGCGTGAAGTACGCCATCAACGATGTGCAGTTTGTCGAGGTGCTGCCGCTGCCGCCCGGCGAGGGCATCAACCGGCTGGCTCACACCGCCTACAACACGGAAGATGCGGCAGGGCTGCGGAAGTTCTTGTCCGCCAAGGCCTGGAAGACTCCGGGCAAGGTGGAAAAGGGCGCCGACGGCAGCCAGTGGTTTACGGTGAAAGACCCCG
>CAZJZM010000171.1:0-2210 GCA_964550485.1 Microcaldota archaeon
AAACCAGGCGACCGCTGGAGCAAAGCTTTGAAGGAACCGCATCTGATTCTAGGTATAGGCGAACTGTTGTGGGATGTTCTGCCGGAGGGGCTGCGACTGGGCGGCGCGCCGGCGAACTTTACCGTGATGGCCGGGCGATTGGGCAGCCATGCCGCCATTTTGAGCCGCATCGGCCGCGACGATCTGGGCCGCAAGGCGGTGGATCGTCTGGACCCGCTGCCGGCCGACACCAGCCATTTGCAAGTGGACGCGGTGCACGAAACGGGCCGCGTGACGGTGGCCTTTGAAGGCGGGCAGCCACATTACACGATTCACGAGCCGGCCGCCTGGGACTTTTTGGAACTCACCGACGAGTGGGTTCAGCTGGCGGAGCGGGCAGACGCCCTCTGCTTCGGCTCGTTGGCGCAGCGCTCAAGGGAGTCGCGGCAGACCATTCAGACGCTGGCCGCTCAAGCCTCTTCTACCTGCATTCGCGTCTTCGATGTGAATCTGCGCGCGCCGTTCTACTCCAGCGAAGTGATTCAAGAGTCGTTGGAACTGGCCACGGTGATGAAGATGAACGACGCCGAGGTGCCGTTGGTGCTGGGCCTGCTGGGGCTGCCGACGAACGAGGGGCCGGACCGCTTGAGGGTGGGCGCGGAGCGGCTGCTGGGCGAGTTTCCGATGCTGGAACTGGTGGCGGTGACGCGCGGCGGACACGGCAGCCTGCTGGTGACCCGCGAGGAATGGCACGAACACCCCGGAATTCCCATTCAGGTCACCGACACCATCGGCGCGGGCGATGCCTTTACCGCGGCCATGACGCACTATTTGCTGCGAGGGGCCGATCTGGCAACGCTGAACGAGGCGGGGAATCGCTGGGGCGGCTGGGTGGCCTCGCAGTCCGGCGCCATGCCCCCATTGTCCGACGCCACACTGGCCGAGATGGCTGCCGCAATCGAAGCGGGGAGATAGCCGGGCGCGCCCGGTTGCCGGAAGGAACACGATGAACTTGCAGAACGTAGCTGGCCTGCCCGCCAAGGCGGGATTCGTGCGCGGGGGTGCGTCACTGATTCTCGCCACTTGCGCGGCACTTGCGGTTGCCGCGCAAACGTTGACGCCCCCGGCGGGACAAAGCGCCTCGCAATCCAATGTGCCGAGCCTATCGGTGGCCTCGCCCCAAGCGCCGCAATCCCAGGACGCTAGGCCGGTGCCAACCGGCGCACAGGTCGGCATGACCAGCGTGGTGGATCAGTCCAAGGCCGCCGTTCTCAGCCAGGACGATATCCACGATGTGCCCATCGTCCGCGGTGCGCCGCTTCCCCACGGCGAGGGCGCGCGGCGCATGGGCGAACGGCTGCGGCAGATCTTCGACAGCAACGATTGGCGCGCCGACCCCGCCAAGCCCTTCGAGCGGATTCCCTACTACGAGGCGCTGCTGACGCACAAGCTGAGCCTGCCGCAGGAGGTCGCCGTGCGCATGGAACTGGGCAACGAGCAGCTCCGCGCCGGTTTCAGCGCGCGCTCCATCGAGACCCTGGAGGACCTGATCAAACGGATCGAGCCTGAACTGGCCAAGATTCCGGTCTCCATCCAGGCGCAGATCCACGAGGAGTTGGGCATTGCGTATCTCCGCTTGGCCGAGCAGGAGAACTGTGTCGCCATGCATAACCCGGAGGCCTGCGTCTTTCCCCTGCATGGCGGCGGGCTGCACAAAAAGCTGCGCGGGGCCGAGGGCGCCGTTCGCGAGTATTCCAAGGCGCTGGAACTGAACCCGAACAACTACACCTCGATGTGGCTGCTGAACATTGCCTACCAGGCGTTGGCGCGCTGGCCGCAGGATGTGCCCAAAAAGTGGCTGGCCGATCCCGACTGGTTCAAGTCCGAGTACGACATTGGCTTTTTCCCCGAGGTAGCAGGCATCGCCGGCATTCGCAACGAAGAGCGCGCCGGCGGCTCCATTGTCGAGGACTTCGAGGGCAACGGCCTGATGGACATCCTGCTCTCCTCCCAGGGTCCGACGGACCATATGCACTACTACCACAACAACGGCGACGGCACCTTCTCGGACCGGACCAAGGAGGCGGGCCTGGAGGACGAGATCGGCGGCCTCAATATCGTCGAGACCGACTACAACAACGACGGCAAGCCGGACTTCCTGATACTGCGCGGGGCGTGGTGGCGGCAATATGGCGCGTATCCGCTGAGCCTGATGCGCAATAACGGCGACG
>CAZJZM010000172.1:0-2201 GCA_964550485.1 Microcaldota archaeon
ACACAGCGAGGCGGCACACGTTGCCGCCCCTGACAGAGAAGTAGTCGGTGTCAGGCCAAAGCGCATTCCCTCGCCGCTTGCCGACGCTTTTCATGATGCGTGTAGAGTGCCCGCTTGATGGGGCGCAGTCGGTAGCCGATCCTGGTCAATTCCTCGGCGAGGTCTTCTGCCTCATGCAGTTCCACTGGCACGGTGGCCTGGATCACGCCGTGGTAATCAGCCCCGCCATGTTGACCGATATGTTCGTAGGCTTCGCAATAGCGGCCAAAGATGTCGGCGGGCACTTCGGGAAACAGGGCGATGATGTCGCCACCATCTCGCCAACGCCGGAAAACAACTGAGTCGATGTCCATTGCTTGGTTCTCCTTTCGCTGGTTTAGTCGGTGTCACCGGGGCCCCGCCCAAGAGATGAGCGGGGCCCCATTCGTGTTTCACCCGTACACGGCCAGCACTGCACCACGTACCCGCTGCCAGTCGTGTTCATCGCACTGCTCTTTGCTGGTTTCCGGAATCGGCGTGACGTAGGCCGACTGGATGGCGTCGGGATCATCGGAGTGAAACGAGATTGCCGGTGCCCAGCCGAACCCGAAACCCGGTGCTCCCAAGCTGCCCATGGTTTGCGTGCTTTCGGCGGTCAGGCCGCAGTGCTCCACAAACTCCTCGAACTGCTCACGATCCAGGATCGCTGCCCACTTGCGATGGTGGCCACCTTCCCAGATACCTTCGAGGTAGCCATAGCCAAATTCCTCATCGCCTTCGGTTTCGTCCCAGAGTTCTTCGACCTGGGGTGGGGCGTAGTCGAGCACGTTCTCATCGGCGGGAACATCGACGGAGTAGATCACCGAGAATTGCATGGGGCGTCCTTTCATGAGGGTGTTGTGGTTGACGCCGTCATAGTCGGTGTCAGCGGCCATCACTCGTCCAGGCCATAATCTCTCCTAAAACCAGGATGCAAAGATCGGCCCTTCGCCACCTTGCCTTACGTGAAGAACCAGGGCCAAGGCCCGCCGAAACTCGGCCATTGGGCCACGGTGGTGGCTGCGGCGTCGGATGGCGTTCTGGATCGCCAGTTCGCCAACCTCCAACACCGTACTGCGCATGTCGGTCTTGTTCCGCTTGCTCGCCCAGTCGTAAAACCATTCGCAGAAGAACGGCTCGCCCTTGGTGTAGTAGGCGATGGCATTGGCGGCGGCCTCAGGCGTAAAGTACCCGAGGCTTTCGGCGATCAGATGGGCCACGAGGCACGGCAGGCGTTGAAGCACGTTGGCTTGGGTGCGAATCTTATTGGTCATGGTTGGGTTCCTTTCTGGCGTCGTGGTCGGTGTCAGTCGATCATCTCGGCCCACTCTTCTTCCAGGCTGCCGCTCTGAATGCCGTTGATCTTACGGGCCTCTTCTATTGCGGCCTTGACGGCGGCACGATCCGTGAAAGCGTCGAAAGTGATCCAGATCACTTCATCGTCGCCGCCATGACCTTCTCCCTTCAGCAGCGAGTAGGACAAGACGAGCGAGAGGGCATGGCCATCGCATGGGCCGGGTGCCCACTGGATCATCAATTCCTCGTCGTCGCCCTCATCACCATTGCCGATGTTCAGGCTCTCGGCCCACTGGCCATGGTCGAAGTCGGCTTCTTTCGTCTCCGGTGTCACTATCCCGGCGTAGAAGTTGAGAAGGAGCTTCTCCAGGACACGCAGAAAGTTTTCCCGTAGCCATTGCACGTCTTCCCGCTGGACCATGTTCCACATCGAAAAGCTATCGGGGTCCACTGCGTCGAAACAGCAGAGAAACCCGTAGGCGACGAAGTCCCTGATGCCATGGGCTGCAACGTAATCTGGCGTTGCCTGATTGGGCGCACAGGAATAATTGAGCGGATTTCGCTCGACGCCAGGGGGCAGCGTCAGGGTCCAGAACGGTTCGTGAACTTGGAAGAGAATTCCCATCCCTTGCATGATGTTTCTCCGGTCAAAGGGTACACTTGGTTGTTTCCATGGTCGGTGTCACAGCTTGCCAAAGCTCTCGCACGAAAACAGCCCGAAGATCTCGATCCCGTGCTTCTGGGCAAATCGCTCCGCAGCCTGATCGCTGCTGAACCAATCGGCATTTGTCCATGAAACCCATCGGCCCTGGCGGTCGAGGTAGAGGTTTTCGGTCAGGCTGTTTTTGCGAATCTTCACTCGTTTAGCTCGCATCGCTTCTCCTCAG
>CAZJZM010000173.1:0-2179 GCA_964550485.1 Microcaldota archaeon
GATCATCCTTCTTCTGGTGCTGGCTGGAGTTGTGGCCAACGTCATTTTGCGCGAATGGATGCTGCCGCACTTCGCGCTGGACGACGCATCGGCCGGCGAAGCGTGGAGAGAGGTCTGGGCGCGCATAAGGGCGGAGCAGCGGCAGTTTCTTGTTTACGGATTGCTGCGATTGATTCTGCCGGTGATCGCGGTGGCCGCTCTGTTTATCGTGCTGTTGATTCCGGGGCTTATGCTTGCTGGCGTAGTTGCGGCGTTTGAATACGGCATTCACTCTGTCTTCGCGGATGCAACAGGCGCCTCCGCGCTTGTCGGCGTTGTTCTCGAGGTCTTTTTCGGAGTCATTGCATTCGGATTCGCGCTGTTAGCCAGCATCTGCCTTGGAGGGCCCATCGGCACGGCAATACGGGAGTATGCGATTACGTTCTACGGCGGCCGCTATCAGGCGCTGGGAGAGATACTCGACCCACCGCCAGCGAGCGCACTCGTCGTCGGGAGTGTAAATCCTTAAGCGACCGTGGCCAGCCCCTTTTGAGAGACCAGCGAAAGCAGCTTGAGCGAAGCGCCCTGGGGATGCTTTTCGCCGCGTTCCCATTGGCTAACCAGGCCTGTTGTCACGTTAAGATAGCGCGCAAAAACCGCCTGGCTGGCGCCCTCGCGCAAGCGGAGGGCGCGAATCTCCTCGGGCGCGAGAGGCTGGACTGGGGTCAGGCAAAGCTCATCGAACTCGCGCATCGTCCGCTTATTCATGACTCCGGCAGAGTGCAGCCCCTCGGCCGTCTCGTGAATTGACGCCATCACGCTGCTACGATACTGCTTCGTTGTTCCCATCGCATTTCACCTTTATGAGCGTCCCCAACGCAACCGCACGTTCAAGCTCTTCCATTCGAAGTGCCAGCATCTCGACGGCTAATTTTTTCAGCGCAGTCAACTCGTCCGGACGAAGATTCTCCATGACATTCTTTGCAAAGCCATGAACAAAGATGGCGAGGTCTCCGGCCTTGAAGAGAATCAGCGCGAAATCCGCCCGACTTACCGGAACCCTTCCTAGCCAACCGCTGTTTGATCACTCCTCCTCCAAGATCGGCAGCGATCAAACCATTATTTGCATCCCGAATCGTATTGCAAAGGTCTGCATCCAAAATTTCGTTCTTTCTTGCAAAACGAGCGAATGACTTGTTCTTGAAGAGACGCATTCGGTCATTTCCAGTCTCGTCCATCAGGTAGAAGTATAACACTCAGTGCGATAATCATCAAGGAGAAATTACGTATGAACTGACCCCGCAGGAACAAATTGCGCTTCATCAGTGTCCAAACAAACAGAGAATGTGCCAGACAGCGAGTCTCCGTCGCAGAGGCGGTGCCGTGTACCCTGAATATGGGGAGCGTTTGATGCGTTGGATTGCAATGATAGTGATTTCGGCGGCGCTGGCGGGCGGCGCGGCTGCTGCTCAGGCGCAGGCAGCGCCGGGCAAGGCTTCGGCTGCTGCGGGCGGGGCGACGCACCTGATGCTTCCGCCGGCGCTTACGCCGCAGTTGCCCGAGATCTTTGCCGGATGGACGTCCGCGGGCGCGGCGAAGAAGACAACGGAAGCATCCGAGGCTGATCCGGCCAATGCGGCGGCTCTCAAAGAGTATGGATTTACCGGCGCGGCGCTTGTTGACTACAAGCGCGAGGGCGAGAAGCTGAGCCTGCGCGCGCTGCGCTTTGAAGACGCAAGCGGCGCCTTCGGCGCGTATTCATATTACCGGCAGAATGGATGGCCGAAGGAAGAGATCGGTTCAGGAGCGACCTCGAACAATAACCGCGTGCTCTTCTGGATGGGCACGACCGTGGTCGATGCGACGTTTTCACACATCGGTGCGATGAGTGGCGCGGATCTGCGCGAGCTGGCAAAGCAGTTGCCCGTGCCGCAGGGAGGCAAGGCGCTGCCGCCACCGATTCTGGCCGACCTGCCCCAGGCCAAGCTGGTGGGTCAGAGTACGCACTATGCGCTGGGCGCGGCGGGCTACAGCGGCGCAGGCGGAGTGCTGCCGGCGGAGCTGGTGGGCTTTGATCGCGGCGCGGAGGCGGTGACCGCCGACTATGAACTGCGGTCGGGCGTGGCCACGCTGACCATCATCGACTATCCGACGCCGCAGATGGCCGCGGCGCAGGAGACAAAGATTCGCGCGTTCATCG
>CAZJZM010000174.1:0-2163 GCA_964550485.1 Microcaldota archaeon
GGAAAGTTGCGGAGGTTCGGAGAATTGGCGCTCTTGGTAAACTAGGGACCGAGAAGCGCATCTTACGGTCAAGGTTCAGTATCTAAATGCGTTGCATGTTGCGTGCTGCGCGGCGGCGTACATTAAGGCGGCAAGGGGAGGAATTATGGACGTGAGGGAGTTCCGGGAGTCGGTTGCGGGAGAGTTTCCTCCGGAGGGAGTTGGACACCCGCTGGCGGCGCTGTGGTGGGACGCGAAAGGGGATTGGACGCAGGCACACGCGCTGGTGGACGAATTGGAGACAGCGGAAGGGATGGCGGTGCACGCGTACCTGCATCGCAAAGAGGGCGCAGCATCGAATGCGGATTACTGGTATCAGCGGGCGGGACGGAAGTTTCATCGGCCGGGGCTTGAGGAGGAGTGGGAAGCGCTGGTGGATGGGCTGAGCCATTGACAGGGGCTTGCGGCCGGAGAGGCAGTGTGGTGAAGAGACACGAACCCGGCGAGGAGAAGAGCCCTATTGCGCCGAAAGGCGTGGCGGCGGGAGAGTTCGCCAGGTGGCTGGACGGGACGGAAGCGCAGTTGCATTCATCGAACGGCGCGACGGAGGTTTCCTGCGGGAGTTGCCGTGGTTGTTGCCGGTCATCGATGTTCGTCCATATCGGGCCTGAAGAGAAGCGGACGCTCGACAAGATTCCGCGCGGGTTGTTGTTTCCGGCACCGGGCTTGCCCAAGGGCCATGTGGTGATGGGATACGACGACGAAGGACGCTGTCCCATGCTGATCGAAGACAAGTGCTCAATTTATGAAGATCGGCCGCAAGCGTGCCGCGATTACGATTGCCGCGTGTTTGCCGCGACGGGAATAAATGTGGATGGCCAGCAGGAGATTGCGCAAAGGGTGAGGGAGTGGGTGTTCCGCTATGAAGGCGATGGAGCCAGGAGAGATCAGGAGATCTTGAAAGAAGCAGCTGCGTTCCTGGCGGAGAATCGGGATCTTTTTCCTGCGGGAAGCCTGCCGAGTTACCCGGTCCAAGTTGCGGTAATGGCGGTGCGGGTTTTCAGGGTGTTTGCTGAAATGAAAGGAAAGGGAGCAAGGGAAGGGTTTGCGATTCCCGATGCAGCGGTTGCGAGCGCGATCCTTGCGGAGATTAGGGATGCGCAGGTCGGAGGGGAGTAGACATCGGACCGCTGCGCTTTCGACTCGACCCTTTCAGTATCCGCAAGATCAGTCAGGAGTAACCGAACTCATCACCGCAAGCGAATCCATATAATCGCGCCAGTGGACGATTTTGCGATCCTTCACGGTGACGATCGAACAGAAGCGGTTGTCATATGCCTTGCCCGTGTGCAGGACCATGCCGTGCACTTCATACTCCAGGATGATGACGCCAGCCTCGATCGATCGGTGGACTCGTAGGTTGTCTGCCGAATGAAGGATATTGGAATAGCCTCCGAACCAGTCCATATACGCCTTGCGCCCTTCGATCCGATTGGTGAATCCGGGAATGTTATAGCGGAATTCGAAGATCGCATCTTCCGCCACGGCGTCCCAGAAGTGCGCGCCGTCCACTTCGCTTTTCAAGCCCTCCATGACGATGGCAAAGAACGGCTCAGCGTTCTTGTTGAGTGCGGGGTGCGTAGAGCGTGCGCGGGGCTTCGTGTTCATCGGCCTCATTTTAGCAAGTGCGTTCCCGTTGACCATTCAAGGGGAGGCCTATCAAAGGGGATTTTTCCAACGCCTCTCCACCCGCCGCGCGAGGGAAAGTGTTCTTACCTGACATCCCCTCTTATAGAAACGGCCCGCCGGGTTCTGCTGTCGGGCTTCTAACGGGACTGGTCTTTCGGGGCAACGGCAACTTGCTGCTATGACGGCTTGTCAGGCTTCTTCTGATCGTGTGGTTTATCGTCCTTTGGTTTGGTTTCAGGATGAGGCGGCGGAGGCGCGGGCTTGGCTGCCGGAGCCGGAGCCGGAGTTGGGGCGGGCCGTTGCGCGGCGGGCGGCGGTGTGCGCTGGGCTGCCGGCGGTTGGGTCGGAGGAGGTGGCGTGCGCTCTGGCTGGCGCTGTGCTGGAGGCGGCTGTTGCGGCGCCGGCGAATTGGGCCGTGCTGCCGGAGGGGCGGGCTGGGGATGAGCCTGGGGTTGCGGCGGGATTGGCGTGGCCTCGGGAGGGGGGCTGGGGCGG
>CAZJZM010000175.1:0-2149 GCA_964550485.1 Microcaldota archaeon
AATCCCCTGCGCAAACGGCACCTTCGCGCAGTAGCCCGGCACAAACCGCTTGATCTTGGTGTTGTCGAAGACCACGCTGGCGGCCTTGTCTCCGGTCAGGCTGCCCAGCTCCTCCGGCATGCACGCGCTGATGAAATCCGACGCAATATGCACAATCTGCGCTTCCACTCCCGCCGCCTGCGCTGTGATCTGGTAGATCTGGTCCCAGGTCATCACCTCGTCGCTGGTGATCTGGAAGGCGTGCCCGATTGCCTGACGGTGCCCCAGCAGGCCCACAAGTCCCTGGGCAAAATCGCTGTTGTGGGTAATAACCCACAAGGAAGAGCCGTCGCCCGGCACAATCACCTTCTTACCCCGCCTCATGCGGTCAACCGCGGTAAAGGACTTCTCCCACCTGTTCACCGCCAGCGGAATCTGCGTCTCGCCATACGTCAGCGACGGACGCACAATGGTGACCGGGAATCCCTCGTGGCGATAGGCCTTCAGCAGGATCTCTTCGCAGGCGATCTTGTCGCGTGAATACTGCCAGAAGGGATTGGCGAGCGGCGTCGATTCCGTGATCAGGTAATGTCCTACCGGGTGCTGGTACGCGCTGGCCGAGCTGATGAAGATGAATTGGTCGGTTCTGCCCCGGAAGAGCCGTATGTCGCGCTCCACATGCTCCGGCGTAAAAGCAATCCAGTCCACCACGGCGTCGAATATCTCGTAGCCCAGCGCTGCCTGGACGGCCGCTTCGTCATGGATGTCGGCCGTGATGGTGCGGACGTTGGCCGGTATTTCGGCGTCCCTCTGGCCTCGGCGCAGCAGGGTCAGTTCGATGCCGCGCTCCGCCGCAAGCAAGGTCGAAGCCGTGCTGATGATGCCGGTTCCCCCAATGAAAAGGACCTTCATGTCGCCTCCATTCTGCGTGGGCCTCCGCGGAAGCTGATTCGGCCACTACCGATCTTAACCCAAGCTTCAGCTGTGCATCCGTTGCAACGATTCGTCTTGGCCGCGCGCTCCCGCGCCACTGGCCAAATTTGCACCCTCGGTGGTAGTGTACGGACGTGCAATTGTCGGCACGCCCCGTCGCCCCGGCATCTCGTCTTCTGCCGGTCCGGAACACGGCATCGAAGCGCTTCCCCAAAAGCTCGCTTCAGCGTGACCGGTTGCATCCGAGGTCGAACCATGGCTACTGTTACCACCGAGCCCACGGTCAGCCGCAAGACCGCTGACTTCGTTTCCAGTCTTCACCGCAATTACGTGGATGGCCGCTTTGTTCCGGCCGCTTCCGGAAAATCCTTCCCCGTCTACGACCCAGCCACCGGTTACGTCATTGCTTCGGTCCCCGAAGCGGAAGTCGACGACGTCGATCGCGCCGTGCTGGCCGCTCGTCGCGCCTTCGACGAAGGCCCCTGGCCGCGCATGTCGCCCTCCGAACGCGGCCGCATGCTGTGGAAGCTCGCCGACCTGCTGGAGCAGAATCTGGAGGAGTTTGCCGAACTCGAATCCCTTGATAACGGCAAGCCGTTCTCCGTGGCCCGCGTGGCCGACGTCCCGCTGGCGGTCGATATGTTCCGCTACATGGCGGGATGGGCCACCAAGATCGGCGGAACCACTCTGCCCCTCTCGGCCGGTTACGATTACCACGCCTACACCCTTCGCGAACCAATTGGAGTTGTAGCCCAGATCATCCCCTGGAACTTCCCCCTCTTGATGGCCGCCTGGAAGCTGGCGCCGGCGCTCACCTGCGGCTGCACCATCATTCTTAAGCTCGCCGAGCAGACCCCGCTCACGGGACTACGTTTGGCGCAGTTGATCGATGAAGCCGGTTTCCCACCCGGCGTGGTCAACATTCTCACCGGCTTCGGCGAAGGCGCGGGCGCGCCCCTCGCGGCACATGAAATGGTCGACAAGGTAGCCTTCACGGGCTCTACCGAAGTGGGCAAACTCATTGTGCACGCTGCCGCCGGGAACCTGAAAAAGGTCAGTCTCGAACTGGGCGGGAAGTCGCCGGTCATTGTCTTCTCCGATGCCAACGTCGATCAGGCTATCAACGGCACATCGAGCGCCATCTTCTTCAACCACGGCCAGTGCTGTTGTGCTGGGTCGCGCCTCTACGCGCACGAAAAGGTCTTTGACGAGGTAGTGGATGGCGTCAGCCGCATCG
>CAZJZM010000176.1:0-2148 GCA_964550485.1 Microcaldota archaeon
TTTTCGGGATAACATTGTATCGAACCGCATCTTCGAGGTGACGTCGGTAGGAGCCATTGCGCTGTGCTGCGATATTCCCTGGATCCGTGAACAGTTTGGGGATAGCGTTTACTATTTCGATCAAGGGTTGAACGACAGGGCCCTCAGGCGCGCGATCTTGAAGCTTCGGGAGGTCATATACAGTAACCCGACTGTCGCGATAGAGAAAGCCCGGCGCGCAAGGGAGATTTTCGAAACGAAGTTTGCCGCTGAGATCATGCTGGAGAACGCCGTGCAGTATCACCGCATGATGTCTTCGGATCGCGCGCGCATTTTGCTCGGCGCCGAACAGGTGTACTCGCCGTTTGTCTCGGTCGTAATGCGGTGCGGTTCACGGCCGATTGAGTACGTGGAACGGGCTGTGCGGTCGATCTCGCGCCAGACGTTTGGTCAGTTTGAAGTAATTCTCGTCCGGCATAAAGAGCTTGACCTGGCTCCAGTCGTCGACACCGAGTTTCCGCGAATCCGGTCCTTCAAGGTTGTGGATTGTGCAGGGGGCAACCGCAGCGCCAGCCTGTGGGCGGGACTGCAAGCCGTTGGTGGCGAATACTTCTCCGTACTGGACGACGACGATTGGTGGTTTTCGGATCACTTCGAGAGGCTGTTTCAGCCGCTTCCCAAGGACCGCCTCCGGGGGTTCGCTGCGTATTCCGGCAGCATTGCCGTGCGCGACGTTCCTGACCGCGCGGATGGCCACGGGCAGGACCGACGCGAGGTGCATAGTTTCGGAATCACCTCTTTCGAGTCGTGGTCTGCGGTGGGCGCCGCGTTCACCTCCAACTGCTTCGTCGCGTCCAGCGACCTGCTGCATTCGGCCCTTCTCATCAGCCCAGGAGTGGAGACGGCAGAAGACACCTATCTAATTCTGTCGTTGCTGGCACAGTCCCAGGCGCGATTCTCGTACTCCGCCACAAGCGTCTTCGACCGATCATCGACGGATCAATCCAGTTTTGCCGAGCATCCAGAGCGCAAGGAAGACGAGCTTACGGTTCAGGTTCGACTCTTTGGCCGCCACCGGCCCGCGTTTCTGCCGGGCGATGCCTGGACGTCTCTGGCGCGGTTCTGGAACGAGTGGCGGTTCCCCGAGGGCCAGGAGACCGCTATCGTTATGTCTTTCGACGACTGGGAGACGGTGTCCAGAGGATATGACCCGAACCGCAGCAGCGTGCGTGGCGCATCGCATTTCGTGGATCCCCCGGCAGGATCAGCCGTCATTCGACCTCCAGTTCAACCTTGGGCTTACGGCGCCGAACTTTTCGTAAACCGGCCATCTGGCGTGGCGGGGCAATACGCGGTGGTGGCAACACTAATAGTGAACAAGGGCACAATTGGCGCAGGCGTTCTCAATCTCGCCGAAAATGCCTTCCTTGGCCGGGAAGAACTGGCGGCTAGCGCCAACCCTCAAACCGTCCGGATTCGGATATGGGACCTCAATCAGGCGGGCCGATTTGTGGTCCACAACTGGGAAACTCGCGGCGAGTCATCGGTTGAGTTGCTTTCCATACAGCTTCTCGCCGAGCCGGTTTGAATCCAGCTTTGACCGATCCTTACTTGGTTCCAAAACCTACCAGTTGCACAAGCTTTGGAAACCTGATGTACCCGTCATCATTTGTCAAGAACGCCACACGAATTGCCCGGACGCCGGCAGGGAGGCCGACCATTGCCTGGTCCCGGCCCGTAGAGAGTGTGCCGCTCGAATACAGTACGCGGTAGTCCTGATCTTGAAAGATCATATTCACGGTTCCGAACTCATCCAGCGGCCTTTCGTCGCTCACGGTCACCTCCACCGCCGTAATAGCGCGCGAGTCGATATCCGCGAGCCGTTGGAAGTCCGTTCCAAAATGGTCCTTGACGTCGGTCATTTGGAATACCCCGCTGGGCAGGCTCCGGGCTTGCGAGGCTGGGTGGCCATAAAAGGCATGAGTGGTGTGCTGAAGAAGCCCCAATGTGTCGTAATCCAGCACTTGAGCCACTGGCAGCAGGGTTTCCCTTTTCGGCGATGTCGTGTAGACCTTGGACGGCACGTCGAGCAGCGTTACCTCGGACAGCGAGACGCTAAATCGCGTTCCGCCCACAGTCGACGTCAAACGCTTCACAGGCGTCAGAGTA
>CAZJZM010000177.1:0-2145 GCA_964550485.1 Microcaldota archaeon
GCGATGAGTCGCTCCACGCCTTGTGCGAATAGACGCTGTCGGTACTTACCGCAACTATCTCCGCTCCGTTCTTCCTGAACTCGTCAAAGCTGGACATGAACGCCTCTATGTCAGTTGCACAGACGAAAGTAAAGTCTCCTGGATAAAACGTGAGTATGACCCATTTTCCCGAGTAATCCGAAAGCTTGAAATCTTCTATATTTTCCTTCTCAGAGAACCATGCCTTTGCGTTTATCTCAGGTGCCTTCTCTCCTATGTTCCACAATGTCTGCATTATATCATCCCAATAACAATCAGGCTTTCAAATATAAATTACTATCTCAAAGCAAACTCTATACGCTATCTGTCTTGACTGGAGTTGCCTCACCCTAACAATTGATCTCTACATACTCTCTTAATCATGCCAGAGCTATCACATTCCCAGGAGCTTCAGCAATCCGTAAACGATGAAAGCAGGCCAGAAAATCGCCTTTAAGATTCCAATGACCACGCCCAAAAGAGTTGTTGCAGTAGTCAGATAGTATACAAGCGCTCCGACGAATCCCAACCCGTAAGCTGCGCCACCACACCCTCCGCAACCATGAAAGTGTCCTTTAGATTCGCATCCTTTCATGCATTGTGAATGGTCCTTTTCTCCGTCTTTGTGGTGTCTGTATCCATATCTTATCCCCCAAGAAGCCCACGCTGCACCTAGTATCGCAATACCTATGAGGATTGATACTAAAGCCATGGCTATATTCTGATATACGTTAAAGTCTCCTGCATAAAACAAAAGCCATAATATCAGAAATACTACCATTCCAAAGATCACTAAGATAGAAAGCGCCACTCTCCATGCAAATCCGGGCGTTTCCATCGGAGTTATTACGCGATTGTCTTTTTTGGGAATAAGAATCACCTCTAATAGCATCTCTTTAACCTTTAAATCCCTATTGTCGAGTTCGATGTAATATGATATCAGGAGCGCTATCTCCTATATTCCATAGCGTCTGCATTTTATCATCTCGGTGATAATCAGGCTTTCAAATATTAACTACTATCTCAAAGCCCGCCGGACCGTGCGTGCGCAGTACAGATAAATCGGATATTACGGTGTTGATGGCGTTGGCCTTACAAGAAGGGTTATTTCATCACCTTTTCTACACACATTCGGTAGAGCTTTAACTATAGTGTCTTGATTAAGATTATTTCCGTTTACTTTTGCAGTTTTAGGGTCAAGAGCAATATACTGTGGATCAGGATTATTAGTCACGCTGATGGTGACTTTGCAAATACCCTCATACGATATTCCAACTAGATCATATAGAACACCGTCGTTCGGAATTCTGGGGGCATAAGCGCCAGGATTCCAGAAATTTCTGCTTTTAGATACTATTGGACTATCATTTGGAGAATCCGGTTTTATACTAATTTCTTCTTTTTCTTAACCGCACATCTGTTTCAACAATTCTGAGTTGTAAGATATGCCGACCATGCCTTCTAGAGGCTTAAGGTATTTTCCCTCAGGCCCGATTAGGGAAACTTCGCACGCCTTTGTTTCAGGATTTCGAATTGCTTTAAGTTCATAGAGTACATAAAAACCCGGCTTGGGCCATTTGTCATGTAGCGAATCCCAATCTCGTAGTTCTTTGCTCCAAAAGAATCTATAAGTTGTGGTAGACTGATTCTTCTCAAGTGTATAAGTTGGTAAATCCCGAACGTCCTCCTTTGTTATAATTTTGTATGCATTTGGTCCTAAAGAGACGGAAGTCGGCTCAGTCTTTGGCTCTTCGTGTTTCAAGTTGGCTAAACTAACAGCAGCACCGAGCATTATGACTACCACTGCAACTTTATTTTTTATTTTCATATTACCTATCCCTTCAGAGAAGAAAGAACACAGGGAATCCCATTCCTCTTAGTAAATTTTCAGATATATATTCATGTGGGATGTGTCTTAGTCCTGCACAGGAACCTGGCATATGCCTCTATATACAAATACCTTATAGTGGAATGTTTAGCCATGTTCTATCTTGCAATTATCTCAAGCAGTTTCAGGAAGAGTAGCCTAGCAGAGCTGAACAAGATAGCAGAGTTCAGGATAGTCGACGAATTCGTCGCTGCCCTGGTGATCGAATCCAAAGAAGAGAAGTTCTCGGAGAAGCTCCT
>CAZJZM010000178.1:0-641 GCA_964550485.1 Microcaldota archaeon
ATAAAAAGTATATGCTTGTCCGCTATGGGCGGATGGGTTCGATGGGGTGGTTTGAACACAGCGAAAGCCAACTGCCGAAAGTGCTCACGAGAGTGATAATCAAGACTGAACGCGGGTTGGAACTCGGAACGATGGTCGGCCCCTGCTGCTACAAGGCGGGTCAATTCCGGCTCAACGATGAGCAGGTGGAACAATATTACCGTGATTCAGGGGCGGAGAATGTTATCGAGGGCGGCGGGACTCTTGAGCGATTTGCCACCGCGCAGGACATTCACGAGGAAGAAAAACTCGCCGAATCGGCCGAGGAAGAGTTAGATAACTGCCGAAAAGCGGTCAAAGAGATGAATCTGCAGATGAAGGTGGTCGCCGCTGAGCACATCTTCGGCGGCGAACGTATCATTTACTATTTCATCGCGGAGAGCCGTGTGGATTTTCGTGAACTCGTTAAACGTCTGGCAAAGGAATATCAAACACGAATTGAGATGCGCCAGATCGGGTCGCGCGACGAGGCGAGACTCGTGGGCGACTATGAGACATGCGGGCTTGAATGCTGCTGCAAACGGTTTTTAAAGATACTCAAGCCCGTCAATATGCGCATGGCAAAACTGGCCCATGCGCCTTGCCTGTTGGTTGGCGATATC
>CAZJZM010000178.1:651-2130 GCA_964550485.1 Microcaldota archaeon
ATGGCAAAATTGCAAAAGGCCACGCTGGACCCGTCAAAGATAAGCGGCCACTGCGGAAGGCTCAAATGCTGCCTGCGGTATGAGGATGATACGTATCGCGAGCTGCGCGACCGGCTGCCAAAGAAGAACACATTAGTAGAGAGTACGCACGGCAGAGGTCGGGTTGTGGATACGCAGGTTCTCACGCAGCTTGTTGTGGTGCAGGCCGACGACGGTTCGGAATACGCTGTGCCTCTGGAAGAGGTTAAGATTATCGCCGAAGGAGGCGCTTTCAATTCCCGCCGCGACAACGATAGAGTGGAACGCAAACGTCCTACCGACAGCGCAGCCGGTGAAGAGGCGATAAACGAGCCGAAACAACAAAACGAGTCTGACGAAACGGATTTACCCAACAAAGACGAAACCGACAACCCTTAAGGATGATAATGAGAAGGATCGTAGTTACCTCTGCTCTCCCATACGCAAACGCACCAATACACATGGGGCATATACTCGAAGAAACCCAGACAGATATATGGGTACGTTATCAAAGAATGAGCGGCAACGAGTGTTATTATTTTTGCTCCGACGACACGCATGGAACGCCGATAATGATACGCGCCAGGGATGAAGGAATCACGCCAGAAGAACTTATCGGCAGGGTTTATGAACAGCACAGGGCGGCGATCGACGGGTTTGGAATCAAATTCGACAACTTTTATTCGACGCACTCGCCTGAGAACAGGGAATTCAGTGAGTTGATCTTTAAAAAACTCTGCGAAAATAACGCCATAGTGAAAAAAAGTGTCGAGCAGGCATATTGCGAAAAAGACGCGATGTGGCTGCCTGACCGTTATATCCGGGGCATCTGCCCGAAATGCAAGGCGCCAGACCAATACGGCGATTCGTGCGAGGCGTGCGGCAGCACACACCAGCCAACGGAACTAATCGAGCCTAAATGCGCAAAATGCGGGATGACACCGGCGCGGAAAGAAAGCGTGCATTATTTCTTCAGACTCGATATGTTCGGTGAACGGCTTAAGAATCTGCTCGACTCAGGTTATGCACAGAAATCAATCGGCAATAAGTTGGATGAATGGTTCAAGACCGGGTTGAGGGACTGGGATATTTCGCGGGATGGACCGTATTTCGGTTTCAAAATCCCCGGCGAAGAAGATAAATATTTTTACGTCTGGCTCGATGCGCCAATAGGTTATATGGCGTCGGCTAAAAATTACTGCGACAAAAATGGGCTGGATTTTGAGCGGGTCTGGAACTCAGGCGACTATGAGCTTTACCATTTCATCGGCAAGGATATCATATATTTTCATGCGCTGTTCTGGCCTGCGACGCTTATGGGCTCGGGGTTCAAGACGGCGAATAAGCTGTTCGTGCACGGATTTGTTACGGTGAACGGTGTTAAAATGAGCAAGAGCCGTGGAACTTTCATAAACGCGGCAACATATTTGAAGCACCTTGACCCGGAATACCTGCGGTATT
>CAZJZM010000179.1:0-2123 GCA_964550485.1 Microcaldota archaeon
CCGCATCACCCAGTACATTCAGGAGAACATTCGGTATTTCGTAGTAGAGCGGGGCATCGGCGGCTGGCAGCCGCACTATGCCGCCGATATCTATCGCAACCGCTACGGCGACTGCAAGGACAAGGCCACGCTGTTGATCTCCATGTTGCAGGCTGTCGGCATTCGCGCTCACTCGTTGTCGGTCGACCACAGGCGCGGTTTTGTCGATCCCGCCGCGCCTTCCCGCTTCAGCGACCATATGATCGCCGCCATCGAGTTGCCCGACGGCGATAACGATCCGCGCCTCATGGCGCGCGTGAAAGCGGCCAACGGCAAGACGATGCTCATCTTCGACCCTACCGACCAGGAGACGCCCGTGGGTCTGATTCGCACGGAGTTACAGGGCGGATGGGGCTATCTTGCCAATGGAGCCGATAGCCAGGTGCTGCAAATGCCCGTGCTGCCGCCGGAGTCCTCTGGCCGCACCCGCAAAGGCTCTTTTGCCCTGACTGCCGAAGGCGCCCTCGCTGGCGATATCTCCGAGACCTTTGTTGGGAACGATGCCAGCGTTGAACGCCGGTGGATCAAGAGCAGCGATTCAAAGGAAATTCAGGAGTCGCTGGAGAAGAGCCTTGGCTCCGATCTCCCCGGTCTGGCCTTCAAGGACTACGAGTTCCGCCGGAGAAGCGAACTGGACAAGCCTCTCGACCTCGATCTGCACTTCAGCGCGGCTGGCTATGCGCATGCAGCGGGGCCGCTTCTACTGCTGCGGCCGCGTGTTCTCGGCAGCCAGGCACGGTTTGTTCCCGATGTGATGGAAGGCAAGCCCCGCAAATACTCCATTGAAATCGGTCACCCCGGCCGCTGGCGCGACAGCTACGACATCGCATTGCCGGCTGGCTACGTTGTCGACGAGTTGCCCGATGCCGTGGATCTCGATGTGGGATTTGCAAGCTATCGCTCCGCCGTTACCGCAACGGCCAACCAACTCCACTACGAGCGCGAATACGTCGTCCGGCAAGTGGAGATCCCAGCCAGCCAATCGTTGGCTTTCCGCAAGCTGGAGAACCTCATCCTGGCCGACGAGAAGGGCACTGCGGTACTCAAGAAACAGTAGTCCAGTGCCGCACAGGCTGCGAAAGAACGCCCCATGCGGGGCAAGGAGTGCCAGGGAGCGACTTCAGGCGCGCTGTAATGGATTGATAATAAAGGTGGATTTAGCCCCAGCCGGGCGGTTCGTAGGCATTTTCGACTTTCACCCTGGGCTTGGCGAAGGCGAAGGGGCTGGATGCTCAGACATGGGAAAACACGTCCGCGCCGGAGGCGCAATGTTTTTTAGCCCCGCGCTTCAGCGTGGGGATGGGGCAAACGACAATAGGTCCGGAGTCCCGTAGGGACGGCGCACCCCGCCTTGCTTGGCCCCTCGTCCTTTTCGGGAAGCGCGTGATAGATTCTGGCCGCGCATCTATCTGATTCCAAAATACCCTAGATCCAGGTGCCCAGCCCTTACCTCGTCCTGGTTTCGCTTCTCATCGCATCTTTTTCAGGGAGATCGCTTGACAAACGGCGTCGACCTGGCATATTTATGACTGTAGGTCATAAATGACTTAAGGGCAAATATGGCAGACGGTCAGTCACCCGATTCGAAATCGCTTCCCGGAGTTCTTGCTGCCGGAGAGATCGCCCATCCTCCCGGCCTGGGCCGCCGCGAGCGCCGTGCCGCGGAAACCCGCATCCGGCTCTTTCGCTGCGCGCTGCAGCTCTTCTCCGAGCGCGGCTTTCCCAACGTGACTGTGGAAGACATTACCGAAGCCGCGGATGTGGGCAAGGGAACGTTCTTCAATTACTTCGAAAGCAAAGACCATGTGCTCGGCGTGATGGCCGAGATTCAGTTGGCCAAGGTGGCTGAAGCGCTGGCGATGGCTGGGGACGGGAGCCGCTCAGTCCATTCAGTCTTGCATCGTCTTTTCTTGCGCGCAGCCGAAGAGCCGGGGCGCAGTCCGGACCTGGCTCGCGCCTTGATCTCTTCCTTTCTGGCCAGTGAGGGCGTGCGCCGCTTGATCGAACGCAACATGCAAGAGGGCCGCAGAATGATCGCGGAAATCGTGGCTGCGGGACAACTGCGCGGCGAGATCGATCCTCAA
>CAZJZM010000180.1:0-2113 GCA_964550485.1 Microcaldota archaeon
AAAAGGTGACGAAGAGTCGGTTGCGCTGGAACTGGGCATTTTTGATCAATGAATTGTAGTCAGCGCTTGTTTGTTTGGTCATCTTTGCCAAGACCCCTCCCCGAGACAGTGCCATTCTAAGACTCTGGGCTTGCCCATGCCAGCCGCCCCTGGGGTTGGCTTGTAACTCAGCTGATTGATGAAGTAGAAGTACTTGTCGTCCATATTCTATCCTTAGAAAGTTTTTGAACACTCTTGCACGATCATATCGACAAGGACGGTGAGTTTTCTGAGATCATATTTTCCACTCTTCCAGTTCAAAAACCTCTTTGTGTACGATTCTTTTGATTCAAGAGCGCCTTGGAAGACCTTCGAACTACTGTGAACCGATTTCCAGGACCAAACGGGTCGCTTCTCTGATTCGTACGATAAGTCTAAGAAGCTCTCAATTGCCACAGCTCGACCATTGATGTTTGCTCGTCGAATTCCATTTGGCCCGCTTGTCCTCACCTTTTTAAAAGTTGGATGATCTGGTAGGCGTAGGATCTTGAAGTTTGACGGAAGTTTAACGGACCTGAGTTTATTCAACGCAAAACGGCCCTCTGCATCATTGTCAAAAAGTATGGTTGTCTGACGATTAAATCCAATCTTTGCAAGTCCTGTGGCAAATCGAACTAGCTCGCCCGTGCCCGTAAATGGGTAGTTATCTTTCATATCAATGAAATCGAAAAAATCTGATATATCAGGTCGAATGACATCTATGGCTTTTCGCAGTATTACTGAATCGGAAGATCCTTCTGTAACTATGAGATATTTCTTTTGCCCATTTGTATTGGGCAATAATTCACGTTCCTTGAAATAGCCTGATTCAACTGAGTCGTAATATCCCCATACAACATCTCTGTTGAGATTGCGCTTGTTGCCTGCGAAAACTACTAACAACCAGTATGGATCCAAAGAACCCAGAAGCTGAGAGGTGACTAACAATCCCTTTTTATCGTGTTGGATGTAAGCGGGGTGGCGATTGCCGTGGCGTTCAAGGAAGGTTGCCCACGATTGTTCGGACATGGGATTGTTTCCCATCTTTACCAAGTCACAAGATCTAAGTGTCTGAACTACTTCGTCGTACTCGTAGCCTATGTCACCACCTTCGTATCGGTTATAAGTTTGTTTTTGAGCGTTAAAAATCTTCTTTAGGTTTCTTTCGGAATAGCCAAGGAGGGCTAGACGCCCGAGCATTGCGCCAAGTTTTCTGGAGAGGGCTGGTTTAATATCAAATGAATCTGCATAAAAGTACTTTGCCATTTTTCTATCGGCTGGAAGGAAGATGGCGGAATGGTTTCTTATTTCTTCGTTCCTGCCCCAGTCAATATCAAGTTTACCAATTCTAAGTGATATTTCGGTACCCACTCGCTTCTCCCAAAAACAGTCATTTTTTGACGGTAGCTCCTCCCAAAGGACATCAAGATCCTACCCCAAACGGGCCCCCGTGGACTATCCCCGCACATTCAATCAAGGATATTCACTATCTGCTGGAATGGATTCAGTCGCTTCGAATTCAGAAGGGCCACTCTTGGTCACGGAATGTTCTACCCAGTGGTCTTTTTCGTATGAGTAGCGGCTAAGTCGAACAGTACCTCCAGTGCCTTTCTTGTCGGGTTGAGCAAAGGCGGCCAGTATGGTTGTCGGATTTTTGACCCGCCATACCGAGCGTATGCTATCCAAGAATTGGATCACATGTTCATTACGACCGTCTGGATCAGATGCCTCTAACCATTGAAGCTTGCCCGAGCCAATCGATACAAACGAAGTCATTGGGCCATTGTATGTCCCGAATCCAGTACTGAAGTCCTCCGTGACTTCAAAGGTGGGACCAGGGCCATCTAGCATTGAGCCTTTTATCCAAGCCATCGGTTTTGAAAGCTGGTGAACTTCCAGCTTCTTACCGCTGGAGTCGATCAGGCGCAAAAGGGCGGGTGTATATGTGACGGCTTGGGGGCCGTCAATGTCGAGGGGGATTCTTTTTATCCCACGGAGTCTTGCATCTCTCAAAACTTGGATTTTTTCGACGGAGGTTCCGACATTTGTCGACATTGATTGATAGACGAAATATTTGAACTGACGTCCGTAGCGG
>CAZJZM010000181.1:0-2112 GCA_964550485.1 Microcaldota archaeon
GGAGTCGTGGGCTGCGTAACGGTAATTGAGGCTGTTCCAGAGGCGCTGTTGTAGATCGCGGAACTGGCGGAGTCAGGCGTGTAGGTCACGGTGAGTGTGTCACTGCCGGCGCTGAGCGAGCGAGGTGGAATGCGGATGCCGGCTCTGCCGCACCTGAGGGTTTCAGCTTTCGATGTATATCCGCCGCCAGTCAGAACGACGGACCCGGTGGGCGCCGCACTGCTATTGCCCACCACAGTCACCCTCACCCTGAGAGGCCGTTCGGTGGTAATGCGGGAGGAATCGGGCGTCACGGTCACCGTTGGGGTCAGGGACACCGCACCGGTTGGAAACTCCCACAGGTCATTCAGGTAGTTGTGCGCGAGGAAGCCGTACACAGGGGCGCCAGGAATGTAGCCGCCAAAGAGCCAGAGATTGCCGCTGTTATCAATCCAGCCGACGGCTAAATCGCGCCCGCCGGGAACATTGGCGGCCGAGGCCTCGCCGAGTGTGCCGTAAACGCCAGGCTGGCCGCCCGTTGGCCCAACGGTGGTGCTGCCGCTCATCCAGGTCCACTCGTTCGCTGCCGGATCGTACTTCCAAAGGTCATTCAGGAAACCATAAAGAGCGGTGGAATCGTAGCCATCGCCGCCAAAAAGCCAGAGGCGCCCATCCCGGTCCGTCCAGGTTTCAGGAAAGGACCGCCCGCCAGGATCATTGGCAGCTGCGGCCACGCCGAGCGCGCCATAGACACCGGGCTCGCCTGCGCCGAGGCTCGGCACGGTGCTGCTGCCGCCCACCCATGTCCATTCGCTGGTTGCGGTGTTGAACTTCCACAGGTCGTCGAGTTGGCCCGTTCCGCCAACGGAATCCTCGCCATTGCCGCCAAAGAGCCAGAGATTGCCGCTGAGGTCTGTCCAACCGCCGCCGCCGTTGCGGGATCCCGGAACATTGGCGGCTGATGCAACGCCGAGTGAGCCATAGACGCCGACCACGCCACCCGTGCTGCTGCCGCTGACCCATGTCCACCAGCCGGTGGCGGGATCGAACTTCCAGAGATCGTTGAGGGTGCCGTAATTTCCGGCGGAATCGAATCCGTTCCCGCCCAGGAGCCAGAAATTGCCGTTGTTGTCGGTCCAACTGGTCCCGTAGGCGCGTCCCCCAGGAGCATCCTTGGCAGAGGCGACGCCGCGTTTGCCATACACGCCGGGCTGGCCAACATCCGACTGGTCAATGGACGCCACGGTATTGCTGCCGGCTATCCATGTCCATTCGCTGGTGGCGGGATCGAATTTCCAGAGGTCACTGAGGGTGCCGAAGTTTCCGGCGGAATCATAGCCATTGCCGCCGAAGAGCCAGAGATTGCCGCTGCTGTCCGTGCCGCAGTTGGCAGCGTCGCGCCCACCCGGAACGTTGCTTTGAGAGGCGACGCCGAGTTTGCCATAGACCCCGGGTTGGCCATAATACATCCCAACCGTGCTGCTGCCGCTTTCCCACGTCCACTCCTTGGCGACCGGATCATACTTCCAAAGATCGTTGAGAAAGCCGCCTATGTTGGTGGAGTCGTATCCGAGGCCTCCGAAGAGCCAGAAGTCGCCATTCCTGTCTGTCCAACCGGCCTCAGAAAAGCGCCCGCCGGGAACATTGTTTGCCGATGCGGTGCCCAGTGTGCCGTAGATGCCGGGGGAGACCTGTGTGAGACCTGGCAATATGGTTTCGCTGCCGCCCACCCAGGTCCATTCACCGGGTTGAGTTTGGGCAATGGCGGTTGGCGTGAGGGAAACGACGGGCGCAAACATTAAGGCGGGAAGGGTAAGCAAGGCGGAAAAGATGCGACGCGGATTTGCGCGGCGCGGCACGGAATCGAGGATTTTCATAGTGAGCATGGCTCTCTCCTGGGTGATGCTGCCCGGCGCCGCAGCATGACCTGACATGGGGGGGATTCGTCGCCTCCGAGTTTTCCTCCGCGCAGGGAGCCACAAAAAAGCGCGACGTGGATCTTGCTTCTATCTATATTTCGGGAAGTCGCGGATCGAACCCGGCTATCGCAGAGAGCACCGGCGCGAACATTCTAATGTAAGCAATGAGGCAAGGACTGAGAACATAACAATCAGGAGCAGGATTTACATGAAA
>CAZJZM010000182.1:0-2102 GCA_964550485.1 Microcaldota archaeon
TCGTAGGTGCCGCCATTCGCGGAGAAGAGGCTTCCGCTCAGGCCGGCGCGCAAGGTCAGCCATTCCTTGACCTTGTACTCCGCCGCGGTGGAAAGCAGCAGGTCCACGGTGTAATTGGTGTTCTTGGCGGTCGTGTCGTAGCCCGTGTTGTCGTCGTCGCTCGAGGTGCCGAGCAGCTCGATACCGACCAGACCCAGGCCCTTGTCCTTGCTCATGCCGACGGCGTAACCGATGTTGTAGCCCATGCCGTTGCCGGTGTCCGTGTAATTCTTGAGGCCGTTCGGCTCGGACTTGACGCTCAGGCCCCCATCCTTGAAGCCCAATTCGATGCGGCTGAACCCGCCTTCGTCATTGCCGGTCTGCCCGCCGACGCGGATCTGGAAGCCCGTGGCGCTGGAGTCGAACTTGTTGTCCTAACCATTGTTGGCGTCCGCGGAGATCGATTCCGTGTTCACCTGCAGGCCGATCTGGAGGATCTTGAGGAAGCCCAGGTTCTTGATGTCGCTTCCCAAGGTCAGGCCCAGGTTGCTGTCGTCAAAGGAATTGTAGCCTGCGCCGGGCCCGTTCTCGTTCTTCCAATCGTTGTTGAACCGGTTCACGCCGATGGCCAGGTTGGCCGCGTCGGTCAGGTCAAAGGCGTAGATCAGGTCCACGCGGTTCGTCGGATTGTCCTGGTTCTGGTAGTAGGCGATGGTGCCCAGGGTGTAGCCGTAGCCGAATTGGTTCTTGAACGCGTTGCTGAAGCCGGCTTCATTGGTGTTCAACTGGGTGTTGTTGTACAGCGGCTGGAAATCCCAATTCGCCCGGTTCACCCACACGCCCAAGGCCCCGGGGCCCACGGGGATGTTCGTGCCGCCCCAGACCCTGTCCTCGTTGCTCAAGCTGCCGTCGTCATAGCCATAGGTGTCGTTGTAGGCGACCGTAGCGTTGGTTCCCAATTCGAAATAGGTGGCTCCCTTATAGGTCAGCACTTCCTGGGGCAGGGTGGTGAACGCCGCGTCGTCGACGATGAACTGGCTCGCGGCCCCCAAACCAGCGCCGCGCGCTTCGGTCGCGTACGCGCCCACCGACATGCCCATGAGGCCCGCCAGGGCCAGGGTTGTTGCCTTGTTCATGTATCCTCCTTTGGGGTATTAGACCACCAAGACGTGGTCACGTTCCAGAACGGGGATCCAGGGCCCCGGACCGCGGGAACGGCACAACGCTGCTTCGCGTTCTGCACTGCCATTCCCTGGCTGTTACAGCCTAAACTTTGACGCCGTGTCCGGCAAAGCTAAGGCGGCAACGATCGCAGCGAGGTTAACAAAGCAATTGACGAAGGTCAAGATTTGATTTCCTCTGAAAAGTTCCCAAAAATACATAAAAATTATTATTAAATAAGCCTATTTCCATCCCAGGCAAAGCAAATTCAAAATTTGTTTCATAATGTGGAATGTTTAGCAACAGTTTAGCAAGCTTGTCAACAGCAGCTTTTTTTCGGCCCCAAACGCCGTTTACTACTCCACAGTCACGCTTTTCGCGAGATTCCTGGGCTGGTCCACATCGCAACCCCGCTTTACCGCCAGGTGATATGCAAGAAGCTGCAAGGGCAGGATGGCCAAAAGGGGGCTCAAGAGCTCCTCAATGGCCGGAATCCTGAGTACCGCGGCGGCTTTGGAGTCCAGTCGGTGCTCCCCTTCGGTCACCACCACCAGCACCTGGGCCCCCCTGGCCTGGGCCTCCTCTATGTTGGAAAGGGTCTTTTCAAAGACCTTTCCAGCCACGGCAATGGCGACCACAGGCAGGTTTTCGTCGATCAGGGCTATGGGCCCGTGCTTCATTTCCCCGGCCGGATAGCCTTCCGCGTGGATGTAGGAGATTTCCTTCAGTTTCAAGGCCCCCTCCAGGGCGATGGGGTAGTTGACCCCCCGGCCCAGGTACAGGACGTCCCGGCTCCTGTCCAAACGGGTGGCCAGGGCCTTGATCTGCTCATCCGCCTTCAGGCAGCGTTCCATGCGGCTGGGCACTTCCCGGAGGTGGCTCAGCAGCTGGCTTGCCCGCTGCTCCTCCAGGCTGCCCTTTCTGCGGCCCAGGTAGACGGCGAGCAGGGCCAGGGCCGCCAG
>CAZJZM010000183.1:0-2088 GCA_964550485.1 Microcaldota archaeon
TTCATCCCCCTTGTGGTGAGGGCCGGAGTTCCGAGCCTTAGCCCGCTTGGATAGAATGGGCTTGACGGGTCGTTTGGCACGGTGTTCTTATTCATCGTTATTCCTGCCGCATCCAACGCGTCCTGCGCGAAGACTCCGTTTCCTATGCCGTAGGTTGTCAGGTCCACAAGAATCATGTGGTTGTCTGTGCCGTTTGTCACTAGTTTAATTCCTCTTTTCATTAGCTCTTCTGCAAGAGCCCTTGAGTTCTTCACTATCTGTGCCGCGTACTCCTTGAACTCTGGCTTTGAGGCTTCCAGAAGCGCTACTGCTATGCCTGCAGTGGTATGATCGTGTGGCCCGCCCTGCATTCCGGGGAAGACCGCCTTGTCAATCTTCTCTGGGAGTTCGGGATCCTTTCTTACTCCCTTTTCTGTGACCATTATCATGGCTCCTCTTGGGCCTCTTAGTGTCTTGTGGGTGGTGGTGGTTATGATGTGCGCATATTCCCTTGGACTCGTGTGCACGCCTGCCACGACCAGGCCTGAGATGTGAGCTATATCTGCAGCCAGGTAGGCGCCGCATTCGTCTGCAATCTCTCCAAATTCTTTGAAAGGGAATTCTCTTGAGTAGGCTGTCGAGCCGACCCAGATGAGTTTTGGCTTGTTCTCCATCGCAAGTTTCCTCGCCTCTTCTATGTCTATGTAGCCGTCTTTCCTCACATGATAGGGCACGCTTTTGAAGAGCATTCCTGTTGAACTTGTCTTCCAGCCGTGCGTAAGGTGCCCTCCATCAGTAAGGTTCTGCCCCATGATCGTGTCTCCAGGACTGCAAACGGCAAGATAGACCTCGAAATTTGCCGGAGAGCCCGAATAGGGTTGGACGTTTGCGTGGGGAACGCCGAAGAGCTTCTTGGCCCTTTCTATTGCTATCGTTTCTATGTTGTCTATGAACTGGTTCCCGCCGTAGTACCTCCTTCCGGAATAGCCCTCTGAATATTTGTTGGTGAGTATACTTCCGCTGGCCTGCATTACGGCCTCACTCGTGAAGTTCTCTGACGGAATCATTTCCAGTCCGCTGCGCTGCCGTTCCAGCTCCTTCTTCATGTATTCAAAAAGTTCAGGATCGTTCTTTTCTATGCTTGAAAGTAGCCCCATGTTCACACCTCCATAATCATTTTAACTTATAGGTTTATAATTCAATGGAGATTTTTTGCGGATTGGAATAACAAGCACAAGCATCATAAGGGATGAGTGGACCTCAAAGGACGTTGCCGACCTGAGAAAACATATCTCGCTTTCAGGGAACGTTCCTAAAATAATATATACGGATTCGCTTGACATGCGACTTGAGTCTGGACATGTTGAGATGTATCAGTCGAGTCACGGAGCCATAGGTGCCAAGGAGGGGAGGGAGCTTCTGAGATTGGACGGTGTCCTGCTCAGGCATCTTGGAACCGTACGTGACTATGAGCAGTTTACCTATAGGCTATTTTGCATCAGCTCTTTCGAAGAACGGGGTATTTATGTTATGAATCCGGTTGCAAACTGGCTTTTTGCAACAGATAAGTTCGGCACACTCCTTAAACTTGCACAGAGCAGGCTTCCGGTGCCTGAGACGGTGGTGACGGAGCACATGTTTGTTGCGTATTCGGCGGTTAAGAAATTCAAAAGCTCAGTTATCAAGCCTCTGAGGAGCGGAATGGGCTTTGGGGTCTTCAAGGTTGATGACCCTGATGTGGCAATGCACGCCTTCAGCTACTTCACCAATATGAATAAGCCCATTTACGTGCAGAAATATCTGGAAAAGAAGGGAGGCGGCGATTACAGGGTCGTTGTTGTGGGAGGAGAGGTGGTCGGCGCTGAGTTCAGAAAAGGAGCTACATGGAAAAGCAATATTGCGCAGGGCGCACTGCCTAAGATCGCCAAGGCGAATGAGGAATTGAAGGAGCTCGCAACAAAAACCTGCGAGGTTCTTGGACTTGATTACGCGGGAATAGACATCGCCGCTACAAAGGATGGCTATTTTGTCCTGGAAGCCAATCCTACCCTTTCATGGCAGGGGTTCAAGAAGGCGACAGGAATAAATCCGGCAAAGCAGATAGTAGGC
>CAZJZM010000184.1:0-2084 GCA_964550485.1 Microcaldota archaeon
TTAAGGGCAAGGTGGACCTGGCCAAGGTCATGGTCAAGGCCATGCCCATTTGCTGTCAATCCCGCGACCTGTTGGAGACTCTGGTGGATGCCTGCCGCAAGGTGAACAATGAGGGCTTCTGGCGCATCATTCGCAGCATCTTCTGGTGCAGTCTCACTGGGCTGTATCCGCATGCCCGGCAGCGCGTGCCCTTCAAGGACATGTTGCGCATGCACCACCTGCTGTTCAACGACAAGGAAGGGTTCCTGGCCGCCCTCGAGTACGAGAAGAACCAGCGGGCCGCCAACCCTCCACCCGGGAAGAAGGAGGCCGCCACCAAGACTTGTCAACTGATTGAGGTGGTGATGCGGGAGTTCTTCATCCACTCGGTGGAGAGCAACCCGAGCTGGGTCTCCGTGGTGAACAAACGGATCAAATGGGACTTGTTCCGCTTCAAGACCTACTACATGGCCGACGAGATGCGACGTTATGGACGCTTCACCGAGGCCACCAAGGGCAACGAGTTTGAGCATGCCATTGATGCCCTCACCCGCTGCAAGAGCACCTGCAACAATGACGTGTACCGCTACCAGAAGCAGGCCTACGTGGCTGCCATCCTGTCCACGGTGAATCTGACCCAGGATGCTCTTCATGAGAAACGCTGTCAGGAAGGCCACGAGATTGCCGTGATGGAAGACCTTCTCTACCGTCTTTCGGTAGGGGAGCTGCTGGATGCTGTGGACTTGGCCCCGCTGCTCAAGAGTCGTCATGCCGTCGATCGGTTTGGAGGTGACCCGCTGGGCATGTACCTGGACTCGGTGCGCGTCTTTGAAGGGGCCCTGGAACTAGCCTTGAAGAACTCTCAGCGCATGTTTGATCACGACCTGGGCTACCAGGTGCCCGACGACATCAAAGTGAATGTGATCAACTTCTTGCTGCGCACTCACCCGGATGAACGCTACCGCTTTGACTACCTGCTGGATCCACGCCTGGGAGGTGTGAGTCGGGCCACCATCCAGACCATGGCCAAGACCTGTTATGTGCATGCCACACGCTCGTCGCCCAAGACGATCTGCACCCACATCCAGAACCTGCCCGTCAATGACCTGCGCCTCATTGGCTGGTACTTTAACATCCTGTCTCGCATCGAACGTTTCAACCTGATCCCGCTGGATGCCACCACCATTGAAAAACAGGCCCAGGCACGTTCTCGCCACCAATGATACCTATTCTATCTAACGCATAACATTCCATAACATGGGGCCCAGGCCATGCGGCGGTTTCGCTTCCACCTGCTGGACTACGAGCCGCTGCCCCCTGGGGCCTGGACCGTCTACATATGTATCTGCTGCAATCGCGTGGCCACCTTCAACGAGTCGGCCATGTACGGGACCTTTGGGGTATCCTACGATCCCCACATGCAGACGTATGTGTGCAGCAAAAAGGCCAGCCGTGCCGCCCGCGTCAGGCACAGACCAGCCGAGGCGGTGATCTCGCTGATGGAAACGGACAGCGAGCGAGCCAAGAACGAGACAAGCACCAGGCAGAAACAGGCCAGGGCCGAGCGCAAGGAGGACAACTCGCTGCCTTGTGAGAATCAGCCTGTGATCCCAGTGGATCTGTACGGGGCTGCCCTGGAAGTGGACGGGGATAGATACCTCATCTGTCCAGGCTGCGGTCAGTTGCACATCTACCGGGACACGGGATGGGGCCGGGATGGGTACCGCTGCAAGGGATGCAGGGACGCCGAGACACAGGCAGACAAGACACAGCGCTGTGCCTACTGCGGAGGGACCAATGAGTTGCGGGCAGTGGACATCTTGGCCACCAGCGAGGACCCCTGTAACCCAAGGCATTCCATGGTCGGCGATCCCACAAGTTGTTACCAGACGCCCATGTTCTGCCAAAAGTGTGCCAACTCCATTGGGCTGTTCGCCAAGCACCCTAATGACAGGGTGCATGAGTTTATGCCCAAACACAGGCTCTGGGCCCTCATCTCACCGGCCACAGTGGCCCGCACCATTAAGCACTATGAGAGGCACAAATGAACCACCGTGTATTCATTTGATGGGCACCGCTGTTGGAGTTGTCATCGCTGCGTGCGG
>CAZJZM010000185.1:0-2084 GCA_964550485.1 Microcaldota archaeon
ACCACTCGTTGACCCTGTTCCTTTTTGGCGGCCAGTCCTTCGGTCGTCAGCATCAGGATCGGCTTGGTTTTCATCGTCGGCATGCGGCGCAGATTCTGAATCAACGTGATGCCGTCCATCACCGGCATGTTGAGATCGGTTATGACCAGATCGACAACCGCGTTTTGCAGTTTGTTCAGCGCATCCTGTCCGTGCTCGGCTTCCACAACGTCATAGCCGCCCTTTTTCAGCGTGAAACTGACCATCTGCCTCATGGTGACCGCGTCGTCAACAACCATTACCCTTTTCAATGTGCTATCCCCCTGGAAGACCGTGCGCTCCAGCCTGTCCCGTGCTGCCCAAACCTGTCAATCGCTTCCCGTCGGAGCCTATACCCAGGAAGCTCGGAGCCCTCGCCCGACGGATCTATCGCGTGCGAGGCTCACTGGCGAAACTCTTCTTATCAATCCTTACTGCTGCCGCACAAGAACAACTCTGCAGCGCCTGCATAGCCAAACCACTCCCGCAAAGCCGGGAGAAGGTTATCCAGTTCCAAACGGCGCCCGTTCCTTTTTTGCTCCCGGTCGAGCGCCAGCAAGATCTGCAACGCGCTCGCATCCAGATGATCGAGGTTCGCCAGATTCAGGGTCAGGTCGCAGTCGTCCCGCAACGCTGCCAGCGCCGCTTCGCGCAGTTCCTCGACCGGCATCCAGTCTCCCGAACGTTCTACGTTGATAGACTTTTGCACAATGCTTTCTTCGCCTCTCGCGCTTATCACATACTCAAATTTGCATTGTCAAGGAGTTTCGCTCCTCGAATGTCTGTTCGACCAGGACTCCTGATGTTGAAGAGTTGAACCGTAAGGGGAGCCCGGCAACCAATGGTCAACGCGGGCACGGTCTTCGCATCTGTTTTCACTATCGATCACAATGCGCCCTATCTTTAGAGGCTGGATCAAAAAAACTGTGTTTTGTTGCGTTTCCGAAATAGGGGAATACTTTAGGTCTATTCAAAAGGAAACCGAATTGCAATCTCGTCACGATTGGAATTTCCCATTCCGCAAGATGTGCCCATAGAAGAATTCAACCCGAATAGCGCGCCCACAAAGATCGAGTAGCAATCTTCAGGAGACGACGCCGGTCAGTTCCGGCAAAAGCTGCTCGAAGTCCTCGCGTGGCAGCGGCTTGCTGAACAGGTAGCCCTGATAGGAAGAGCAGCCGAGGCTAGCGAGAAGCTCCCGTTGTTGTTCTGTCTCCACGCCCTCGGCGATCACCGACATGCCCATGGCGCGGCCCAAAGCAACGATGGTCTGGGCGATGACCCCGCTGCTGTCGTCCACCAGGATGTCGCGAACAAACGAAATGTCGATCTTCAACTGATTCAGGGGCAGCCGCTTCAAATAGGAGAGCGAGGAGTACCCGGTGCCAAAATCGTCCAGCGAGAAGCGCAACCCATGTGCCTTGAGTTCGACCATCTTGGCGATCATTTCTTCGACATTCTCGACCAACATGCTCTCTGTCAGTTCCAATTCCAGGCATTGGGGATTGGCTCCGCTTCTCGCCAAAATATCCAGCACCTTGGGAACAAAATCCGGTTGATGGAACTGCTGAGCGCTGATATTGACTGCAATCGTCATATCGGCCATCTGTTTGCGATGTTGCCAATCGGCAATCTGCTGGCAGGCGGTCTGCAGCACCCAATCGCCCATGGGAAGAATCAGCTTGGTCTCCTCTGCCAAGGGGATGAATGCGCCGGGAGAGACCATGCCGCGCCTGGGATGCTTCCAGCGGATCAGAGCTTCGCCGCCTATCACGCGGTCCCTGTCGACTTGCGGCTGGTAATAAAGGACGAGTTGATCGGACCCGATCGCCTTTCGTAGATCCTCTTCCATGGTGGCCCGTTCATTGGCGGCAGCCTGCAAGCTCAGGGAGAAGAAGCGAATTGTATTGCGGCCAGCGGTCTTGGCCTGATCGATGGCAATATCGGTCTGTTGCAGGAGCTCGTCGGAACTGTTGAGTTGGTCTCCATAAACGGTGATTCCGAGGCTGGCCGTGCAGCGGCAGTCGAGGATGCCTAGGTTGTAAACCTTACCGATCTCGGTGAGG
>CAZJZM010000186.1:0-2068 GCA_964550485.1 Microcaldota archaeon
AGAAGCCGTATTCATTTCTACCTGCGCCATGAGGATGGGGCCGCCGTGGGTGATTTGCAGCGGCCCAAGCACGCGTCCGACTTCCTTCAGATAGGACTTCACTGCGTTGATGTAATGGGGATCCCGCGTGCGCAGCTTGATGTCCGCGTTTTTCAACAGCCACCACGGGGTGCCGCCCATTTCCCATTCGGCGCAGGCATACGGGCCGGGCCGCAAAATCACCCACAGGCCCTCCTCCTGCGCGATGCGGCAGAATTCCGCGTCGTCTGCCTGGCCGCTCCAGTCGAATTTGCCCGGCTCCGGCTCGTGCAGGTTCCAGAACAGATACGCGCAGACCGTGTTCAAGCCCATCGCCCTGGCCATTTGCAGGCGCTGACGCCAGTATTCCTTCGGCACGCGGGCGGCGTGGATTTCGCCGCAGCGGATCTGGAATTTTTTGCCGTCGAGCAGGAAATCATTCGTGCCGATCACGAACGTGTGCGCCGGCGTCTGCGCGGGCAGGCTGGTTGCAAACAGAACGACGGCGGAGACGAGGAAAAACATTTTGGCGGTGCTCATCTCCGCATGATGCGATTGACATCGCCCGGCGGCAAATAATTTTCGCTTTCGCGCGGCGAAAATTATGTGAACATTTGCGGCTTCCGTCTGTCAGAAATGACGTAGCAAAATATGCGTTTTGCATTGAAAACATTGATGGTGCTGCTGTTTGCCGTCGCGCTTCCGGTGCGGACGGCGTGCGCCGCCACGTTCACCGCCGCGCTGGACCGCGACACCATCACGCTGGGCGAGACTGCGACGCTGTCCCTGAAATTCGAGGGCGGCGCGCCGGAACAACTGCCCTCGTCCATGACCGTCTCCAACCTGCAGCTTGTGCTGGTCGGCGGCCCGTCGCATTTCGAAATCAACATCAACGGAAACCGCGCCAGCTACGACACATACAGTTACGTCGTCACGCCCACTCAGGCCGGCCAGTTCACCATCCCGGCGCTCACGGCGAATGTGAACGGGAAACAAATGGCCAGCCAGCCGGTGAAATTGACGGTCAACAAACCCATGGCGTTGCCGGCCGGGGCCGGCGGAGATTCGCAAATCGCCTTTGCGCGGCTGTCGCTGCCGCGAAAGGAAGTTTATTCCGGCGAGACCGTCGTCGCCGATATGCAGCTTTTTTACCGGCAGGATGTGCAACTGGCAAGGGACCCGCAGATCACCGGCGTGCCGGCGGATGGATTTGCGGTCGGAAAGATCGCCGGCGGCAACCAAAGCCTCACGCAGGTCGGCAACGCCATTTACAACGTCATTCCCGCCAAAATTGCGCTGACCGTGAACAAAACCGGCGCGGTGCATCTCGGCCCCGTCACCGTCAGCCTCGTCCTGCTTGTCCCGTCCAATGACCGCCAGTCCGATCCGTTTCTCGACCCGTTCGGGATGCTGCGCCGCAACGTCCAAAAGCCGGTTTCAATCGCCACCAGCGCACTGGACGCGACATCGCTGCTGCTGCCGTCGGAAAACGTCCCGACAAATTTCAGCGGCGCGCTCGGCGATTATACCATGGCCGTTTCCGCCGGGCCGACGAACGTCACCGTTGGCGACCCTGTCACCGTGCGCGTCCAAATCGCCGGCACGGGTGATTTCAGCGCGCTGAAACTGCCCGACCAGTCCGGCTGGAGCGGCTTCAAACTTTTCTCGCCCACGTCGAAGGTCGAAAACACCGACCCGATTGGCGCCGAGGGAACAAAAACATTCGAGGAGATTGTCACGCCGCAAAACGCGGATGTCCGCGAATTGCCGCCGGTTTCATTTTCATTCTTCAATCCCGACGACGGGAAATACCACACGCTCACCCAGCCCGCCGTGCCGCTCGTCGTCAAGGCCGCCGGCGCAACGCCGATGCCGGCGATTGCGGCGGCGAAAAATTCCGCGCCGGAAAACCAGACGCCGCAGGACATTTTGCCGATCAAGGAAAAGCCCGGAGTGCTTGTGATAAAATCGTCTCCGCTCGTCGCCCAGCCGGCGTTTCTCGCCGCGCAAGCCGTGCCGTTGCTGGCGTTTCTGGCGGCGTTCGTCTGGC
>CAZJZM010000187.1:0-2062 GCA_964550485.1 Microcaldota archaeon
AGGAGCCGGGACGTGGAAGGTGGTTGACGTGGTTGCCCAGCAATGGTGAGGTCAGGGGACAGCCAGGGTCCAGCATCGTAGAGAACCATGCCCAGATGGTAGATGCGAGCCACAAGCGGACACACGACATGCAAGGGTGCAGGGGCAGGCTGCGCTTGGGTCATCTGCCTCACCACATAGTCTGCCAACTGCTGACACGTGAGGGGATAATCGAGACGAGCCTGTTGTTCCAGCTGCAGGAAGGCAATGCATGCATCCAGCAGGGATCGCATTTCATCGTTGTCCAGGTTGCTGACTGGCGTAGGGGGTGGTGCATGCTGGGCCATGAGCGATTCCAGCGACATTTTCCACACCAGGCGGCTGAACATGTCCCATACCCTGTGCTTGACGCTTTGATGCTGATCGGTCACCCCGAACAGCGCAATACTGACGTAGACGTAGAACTCGTGGCCATCCTGCAGCACAATGCGTGGGAGCAATGGGATGGACAGGGAAGGTGGCGTTCGCTCCGATGGATTTACCACCACATCCATCACAGAGATGGGACGGGTGAAGACTTTGTGGCAACAAAACGCATGAGGCAACACTAAAAACAGCTGGCAGCCACACTCGGGGCTTTTACTCTTTCTTTGGACGATCCTGTGCCAATGACGACGACGGTGGTGGCAGTGATACAGGTGGGGCGGCGGCAGGTTTGACAACATAGAGATGGGCGTGTTGATCGTTCCCGATGAGAATGGGGGACTTGGGTGATGGATCAGGCACATCTGGTTCGACAGGAGCCAGGGCTAGATCCAGTGGCTCAGCGAGGGCAAGGGTTATTGCCGAAGTGCCCAGGCGCGTCCCGTCCTCGTCGTAGAGAGGGTAGCGGTCAGGGTCCTTGGCAAACTGTTCCCATACCAATTCCACAACGACCTTGACCACGTCAGCATCGATGCCACGCATGGGAATGCCTGCCAACTCGCTGCGATGGATCACTGCCATTGGGTGATGCTGGTCCACTAGGTGCTGGGCAATGGGGAAGAAGTGATGGTTGGTGGTCATCCAGAGCACTCGCCGCACTTGGATCTGCAAGGTGAAGGGATCCCTCTCGCTGTAGTCGGTGGCAACGCAGTTGTAGACGAGCATTGATTTGCGCACATAAGGGGAGACCGCGGCAAGCTCCCGATAGATGCAATCCACACGTTCCGCAGACGTCATGGCTTGCCACGTATCCCTAGCACTGTCTTCCCCGTCGCCGATGGAAAGGGGGTCCTCCTCGGGTTGTTTGCCAAGGAAGAGCCCCGTGGCGTTCGTTTGGCCCCACACCCGGTCACTTCTTTATCAGAATCTTCACACACACACTGCGTGCATATCAAAGATGATTGTGCAACCAGCAGGTGGCATATCCTCCACCGACGCCCGCCACGAGGGTGCCGCTAATGATGAGAAACACAATGACACCCGTGCGTCCTCGAACAAGTTCCAGGGCCAGAATGTAGGCAAGGCAGATCAAGAAAAGGGCCCCCAGCACCGGGGTCTTGGTGCTTGAGGCCAGGGCAGGGTGGTCGACGAACCAGGCCATGACCAACAGACCAATGACCACGGCACTGGCAATTTGGACTAGTCTGCGGTAGGCATCCAGGGTCCGGCTGGTACTCTTCTGCTGGTTGCCTTGGATGCGAGCCTCGTTCTCCAATTTGACAATCTTGGCATTGTCGCTGAGACTGGGGCTAGGGGCGCTCTTATCCATGATCGTGGTCAACGCTGGCGAGGACTTTGATCCCTGCAGCCCACTGATTTTCATTCAACTTTCTTTGCAGTCTGTGCCTGCTGGTTGTCCTTGGCCACGTCTGCGGCGTAGCTCCTCACCAGGGCCCACCATGCCCTCCGCAGGTAGACACGGATCAGTTGCAGGATCAAGAAGGCCAGCACCATGGCGAAGAAGATGGTCAACAGCGTGTCGTCCCTCACGGCTGGGGCGGCAGTTTCCCTTGGCGGCGGTGGCGGCGGTGACGCTGACGCCGGTGAGTGTCCATAATGAACATGCATCGAGGGCGGGTCCGTCACATGCAAGGTGGGT
>CAZJZM010000188.1:0-2037 GCA_964550485.1 Microcaldota archaeon
CATCGACCGCTGCCTTGGCCGCCCTGAGCGCATTGATGATGGGAGAAATATCGTTGCCGACGTAGTGCGTGGAAAGCTCAAGAGCATCGGCGTAAGGCTTCACCAAGGGAGCCAGTTCACGGATTTGATTGGCCGTATATCCCAGGCCAATAATCACCGGCAGTCCGGTAGCTTTGGCTAACTTGTACTCCGTTTCGATCCATTGCTCTTTGGGTAACTCGGACCATAGCTCTGTATTCAGAAATCCGCCACGGATTTCCGCCATGCAAGGGTGCGGCACATGCGCCGGATGCACTGAGATCGTCTTTGTAACTAATCCCCCGGCGCCGCCAACCGCATCCGCCTGCAGCATGGCGCCATTCCTGGACGGCGGTCCAGCGGCGGGCAAAATCGGGTTCAAAAATTTGAGCCCGCAGATTTGTACACTCAACTTTGCCATTCCACCTTCCACTCAATAAGGGTGTAAAGAATAACACACCAGACATCAGACAGTGTTGCGAGCGCTCTCCAGGCCGCGCGGGTTCATTACAGAAAAATTTCAGAGAGAAAAGCCAGCCACGGACGATTGAACCGGACATTTCGTAGCATCGAAAAGGCGCTACCTGGCGCAATGCCGGATTGGTTCCACCATGGCCGTATCTGTTGGTTGAAGGTTGCCAACATCAAGTTCGGCCTGAAATGATTGTTGTCCTGCTTGCGCTCGCCATACTGTGATACAGATCACAACGCGGGCAGCATTCATCAGCTGTGATCTTCGCGCAATGGAGGCATCTTTCATGTTGTTGGTCGGAAATGGGCGCCTGATTACTCACGATGATCGGTTGCCCCTGATTGAGGATGGTTGTGTCGCCATCGAGGATGGTCTGATTGCCGAGGTTGGCGCGACGGCTGATTTGCAGCGACGGCATCCGGCCGCGCAGTTCGTGAATGCGCGCGACCGGTTGATCATGCCAGGGCTGATCAACACTCACATGCATCTGTACAGCACGTTTGCTCGTGGAATGGCTCTGAAAGATGGAGCTCCGCGCAACTTCCTGCAAATCCTGGAGCGTGTCTGGTGGCGGCTGGATAAGGTTCTCACCCTGGAGGATGTGTATTTGAGCGCTATGGTGGCGCTTATCGACTGCATCAAAAATGGAACGACCACCATTTTCGACCATCATTCCAGCCCCGGCGCGGTGACCGGCAGCCTGTTCCGCATCGCGGAGGCCGCGCGACGGACCGGTGTGCGCAGTTGTCTTTGCTACGAGGTCACGGATCGCGAAGGCGCGGAGATTACGGATCAAAGCATCGAGGAAAATCGGGCGTTCCTCGAAAACTGCAAGCAATCCAAAGGCAGCCTGCTGAAAGGACTTTTCGGGCTGCACGCTTCGTTTACTTTGAGCGACCAAACCCTTGCCCGCTGCACTCGCCTTGCCGCGGAACTCGACGCCGGCTTTCATATTCACATTGCGGAGGCGGAGGCTGATGTGGCCCAATGTCAGCGCGAGTATGGGAAGCGAGTGGTGCAACGCTTGCATGAGCTCGGAGTCCTTGGCAGCAAGACCATCGCCGCTCATTGCGTTCATGTGAACGACGCCGAGATTGAGCTGTTGCGAGGCAGCAAGACGAACGTGATTCATAATCCTGAATCGAACATGGCGAATGCGGTGGGCTGCGCTCCGGTGCTCGATATGATGCGCCGCGGTGTGCGGGTTGGACTGGGCACGGACGGTTACACCACAGATATGTTCGAATCACTGAAGGTTGCGAATATGTTGCAGAAGCACGAAACAGGCCGGCCGGATGCGGGCTGGACGGAGGCTCCGGCGATGCTGTTCCGCGAAAACGCCGCTATCGCGAGCGAATGCTTCGGACGCCCCGTGGGTAAACTGATTCCGGGCGCGCACGCCGATGTGATTGTTGTGGACTACGATCCGCCGACCCCGTTGCAGTCCTCGAATATCGCCAGCCACATTCTATTCGGCGTCTCCGGACGATCTGTCGTTACCACGATCATCGGCGGGAGGATTGTGATGGAAGATAGAAAACTTCTTG
>CAZJZM010000189.1:0-2036 GCA_964550485.1 Microcaldota archaeon
CCACCAACGCCAGCGGCGGCGTGGTCTGGAAAGTGTCCTTGCCTTGCGTGGCGGGGGCCTGGGAGCTGGAAGGGGCCTGCTGGTCAGAAACATTCGAAGACGAAGTCGTGGCCGCTGGCTCGTTTCCCGCGCCTAAACCGGGGGTAATCGGGCCGCTCACGCCCGAGAGCGGAGCCTGAGCCTGGGGGGTTGGAGCGTCGGGCACGGTGGATTGCTGCTGTTGGGCCAAAGCCGCGGGACTCAGGTACAGGCCCAGATTCAAAACCGATGCCAACGCGATTGCCGTCTTCAAACCAAGCTTCACAGGTATTCTCCAGTTGTCCGTCTTCAGTCGTCGGTAGATACAATTCCGGTCGCTTGAAATCGCCCGCATTTCAGGGTGAGTGGCACCGGCAAGTTGGCGCGGACCACGGACGAGCGATCACGGACGACGGACACAGTGCTGTATTCGTCAGAGTATCAGACGCGGAAGCGAAGCGCAGGTTGCAACCAGACACCAAACTTCTCGCCGATGCTTTCCTCGCCGTCCCATTTTCGTCTATCCATGTGTATTCACGTGAGATTGCTGGGAGGTGCGACCGCGCCTCGACCTGTACCTTGAAATAAGAACGTTTCGTCACACTGGTTTTTGACCGCTTGATCTTGCTCCTTCGAATTGATCTCTGAAGATCCCACCCTAGGCGCAAGAACAAGAACGCGCCGAGGGTGGGGCACCCAGGGTTGGTTGATAATCAAGCGGTCAGAGCCGTCGAGCATTTTCTGGAATGGTGTAGACCGGAATTTCATTGGTATCCCACCCATTACCGCAAAAAACGCGGAAATGGATGGGGCACGGAGTTTCTTCGCCTGCGGGGCGGCTGTGCCGGTAGGCGAAAAGTAACGCAATCATGGGACCGGGGACAAAGGAATCGACATGCGCGCTCGACTGGGAATTGCCGCTCTACTGCTTGGCCTGCCGGGGTTGTCTCTGGCGGGATGGGCCCAACTTGCTCCTTCGCCCGATGACCCACCGGTTAGCCACGCCCCCGCTCCTTCGCCCGAAGAACAGTCCGTGGCCACCTTCAAGCTCGAAGTCAACCTGGTCGATGTCTTCTTCACCGTCAAAGCCAAGGACGGAACCCTGGTTCCCCACCTCTCCAAGGACGATTGCACCGTCTCCGAGGACAAGGTGCCCCAGAAGCTCAAAAGCTTTACCGCCGAGACCCACCTGCCCATCACCTTGGGCGTCCTGCTCGACACTTCCGGCAGCCAGACCCGCGTCTTGCCCCTGGAGCAGGACACGGGCAGCCAGTTTCTGGAGCGCTTGATCAAGCAAAAGGACCAGGCCTTCATCCTCTCCGTGGATGTCAACGTTGATCTGCTACAGGATCTGACGAACAGTCCCCGGCTGCTTTCGCGCGCCTTGTACAAGGCCCAGATCAATGCCGGGGTCGGCTTCGGCGCCAGCCCCGTTCCCACCCCCGGCGGGCCGCGCGGCACGGTGCTCTACGATGCCATTTATTTGGCCTCCAACGAGAAGCTTAACCAGGAAACGGGCCGCAAGGCGCTGATCCTGCTCTCGGACGGACAGGACGAAGGCAGTCGCGTCAAGATCAACGAGGCTATCGCCGCCGCGCAGAAGTCCAACGTCATCGTTTATGTAATCCTGATTGCCGACGTGCAGAGCTACATGGATCAGGGAATGGGCTACTTCGGCTACTCGGCCATGAAGAAGGTGACCGAGGAGACCGGCGGCCGGGTCATCAACGTGGGCAACAACGGCAAGAAGCTTGAAGCCGCCTTCCAGCAGATTGAAGACGAGTTGCGCACCCAATATGTAGCCACCTACACGCCCCTCAACACCAAGCTCGACGGCGGCTTCCGCCGTCTTGGCGTCGAGTGCCGCGGCGACGGCCTCAAGGTGCAGGTCCGCAAGGGCTACTACGCTATCGCCCCGTAGCCGCCTCTCCTCCTCTGCCCGCACTTGCTCTTGGGCGCGCCGATTCACCCCGGAACTGTGTGACCCATCCAGACTGTCCGGTGCCCCATCCATTCCG
>CAZJZM010000190.1:0-2033 GCA_964550485.1 Microcaldota archaeon
CGAAAGGCAGCCGGTGATTCACAATAGAAGAAGCCCGGCATGAACTGCCGGGCTTCTCAAACTGAAAACCCGCCCTTGTGCCATTTTGAGGGGCAACAGAGGAGCGGGCCGTGTTGGGGCTATTATATAAAAAGCAGGGCGAAGTACAAGGGGTTCTCGTTGGTATGACAGAAGGAGCGGGCCTGGCAATGGTGCCGGGCTCTTTCCAAAGACGAATTTCACTATTATTGGCAATTTTACTGTGCAATGAAAAAGGGGTAATCAGTGAAGTTAAACAAGAAGCCCGGCATTGAGCCGGGCTTCTGTTGTTTCTTGATGCTAGTTGAGAAGTTGGTAGTCTCCGTCGGTCATCGGTTGATACCCTGGGGGAAGGATACCTTGAATCTCAATCAAAACTCGCTGTTTTGAAGGCGCGGGTTCTGGGTTCAGACGGACCACATGGGCAAGGAGCTTGCTCTGTGTTTGGGAAATGGCGCGGAAGAAGTCGTTGATGAGGTATCGAGGCGCCCACCCAATCACGTAGTAATCGTTATTGCCGGTCTGAAGCTGCAGAGCCAAGTCTGTGACTGGGTTGTTGAGCTCAACGGCCACCTGCAACTGCTCGCCAGTTTCCAGCCTTTTGATTCGCTCGCGGGCGTTGTCGTTCAAATGATGGGTGCCATGAAGGAAGAAGCGGCATTTGAAACCGCCATCCGCCTGGGGCTCAATCTTGGGGAAGACTTCTAGGCTGTCGGTTTGACGAGCGCCACCCGATAAGCTGAGCAGGTCAATTGGGTCTGCGGTTTCAGGGGAAAGGGCCAACTGCTCAACCCACTCATTGAAGTCAGACCGGCCTCGGCTGAGCACCCTATTAAGGAAAATCGGGAAGAGCTCTTTCGAGGTATAGGTCTCTGCCAATTGCGGGAATGATTCAAGCGGCTTAAAGCCCGCTTCAGCCCTGGCGCGCTCTGCCCCGCGCACATAGCGGAAGCTATAGGCTTGAGCAGAAGGGTCGGCATCCAATCGTCCAATAGGATACCAGCTGCGGGTTTTTACCTGGTCTTGCCAGGCGAGGAACAAGGTCTTAGTCATTTTAGGTACTCCTCAGTCGAGCCGCTGTGATGTTGAGCAGTTCAAGGCTAAAATCTTTGGCCAGCGGGCTCATCCAATCGGCTGGGATGTTTGAGATGATACGCTCAAAGTCTGCGGAAGCCAAGGACTTCAAACGCTCTTCCCAAGGGGCGAAGCAGGCAGGGTGTTCCTGCCTTGCTTTAAGGACAAGTTGTAAGGGGTTCTCTCCCTTTACGTCCTCATCGCCCCAGAAGATGCCTCCGTGGCCCTTATTGATGTAGGCCTCGACCTGACGGCTTTCTAATAAGAGCTTCCGCTTTTCGTCGAGCAACTCCCTGCCAAGTGATGAGGCATGGTCGAAAGAAGGGGCCAGCCGATAGCTTGCACCGGATGCTGTAAGGCTGCGGAGCATGCCCCAATTGTCATGGTGCCGGTCGGTGTTGCATATCAAGGCATCAAGGAACATGTACCCGGCGAACTTCATGTGCAGTGCGGGTAGCTCGGATTCTGGGACCAATGCTTTTAGGGCCGCGAAAATGTTCTTGAGCGAATGGTCCTTGTGCTTGCGCACCTTATCCTTGTCGTAGCCGGTCACATGGCCTGCAAGCAACTCACTGCCATGGATTAGGTCTTCGCCCTGATTAGGGGCAAGGAACTTTCGCGAAGCGCATCCATGCTTGCCTTCGAACTCGGCTAGCTCGACCAGAGGATGCTCTACCCCAAGGAGCTCTGCGATGTCACAGGCCACCTTTTCGGACCAAGACTCGCCAGCTGTTGAACGGCTGTACTTGAAGAGCCAAAGCCGCTCATCACGCTTGCTCTCGGAGTCATACAAACGGAACCAGAACTTCGGCTTGCTGCCGAGCTGTTCAGTGGTTTCTGGGTTACTGGCCCTGATTTCAATGATGGTGGCCATGGAGCCTTTAAGGGGAAAAGAAAACACGACCGAGAGAAGGCAATGCCTTCTGTGCTCCGCTCAGCCG
>CAZJZM010000191.1:0-1033 GCA_964550485.1 Microcaldota archaeon
CTTCTCTATCTTCTGCTTGTCGCCAAGCAGCTTCTTCAGCAGCTCTTCCAGCTTCTTGCTGTTACTGGAGAGATATTCCTCCGCTTCCTCTGCCTTCTTTTCAACCAGGTAGCCTGCGCCTACGTAGACGAGCGCCTTGTTGACCGACTTTATGCTGGCTTCGATGTACGCACCGCCTTCGCCGCTTACCAGTATCGTTGAATTTGCAATCCTCCCCTTGTTTTTCAGAAGCTCCATATTTCTCTGGATGGAATCCATCGCGACTGCGAATGAATTTATCTCGTTCTGTATGAGCTGGTATTGCTGCGAATAGACATTCTGGAGATATCTCAGCTCCGCCTGAGCTTCTGCGGGAGTGGGCTGTTTGTCTTGTGCCATGGAATCAGATATCATGGGCAATTTACCCTTTTATACCTTCCTTAGAATTAGAATGATTCGGATTTTCATATACTTTAATATATATTTATATACTTAAGTATAAGATAATAAGAGATGGGTGCGGGTCTTAGGAAAATGGTTTGCCCAAAGCAGGAGTAGAGAATCGGAAAACTCGGCAGTTTCGCAAACTGTGTGTGTAGACACTTTGTGGGTTCGAATCCCACCTCCTGCAGGCAATAGCCAAAAGGCTATAATTAATTTAGACAGGATAAATATTTAAAACCATAGCAAAACACGAGATAAACACAATAAATTCTCTTTATACAGATTTGATATTGTAGATCATTCTAGAAGAAGACCGTCGGTCATGTTTGCGAGCTCGTATCCTGTTGTTGCGCCTCCCGCAACAATGCCGTTGGAATTGGCAATGGTGCATAGTCCTATGCTGAGCGAGCCCATGTTCGCTGTTGATTGGGAGACGTTCTTGAATAGGTCCTTGAGAAGTGCTTCCTCGTCTTCTGAAACCTTGTTGTTGATGACTATCCCCTTGTTGGTGAGTATGTTGTTTGCACCTACTGTCTCGTATCCACCTATGGACATCTTCACCGCCTCCACGCCCAACAGCTCTTCTATCAGCTTGGTCTCCTCGGTGGTG
>CAZJZM010000191.1:1043-2029 GCA_964550485.1 Microcaldota archaeon
GTGTATCTGGGATTTATTATCGCGATCTTGTCGTTCGTCAGGATGTTGTTCCGCAGCGCGTTGAGGTTGCTGGCGAAGGTGCTTATCTCCAGCTCTGGAATCTCATTCTTGAGCCTGTCGACCTCGCTCTTGTAGGCCATTTCAGGAAGGATGAGCGCCCTTGAGTTCAGCACCGAGTATATTCCCAGAAGGTCGGAGCCGTTTAGCAGGGTCTCGACTATCCTTGTTTTTAGGTTCTCCTTTATTATGGTCTCCCCGCTTCCGCCGGGGCTTCCGCCAACAAGAGTCAAGTTCTCGTTGGATACAGAAAAAGCGCCGATGAAGTCGTTTCCATAGAGGCTCATCTTAGCGATGCCCATGGTTAACCCTTCTTTTCAGGACCTTGCTCTCCGCTCGCCTTTGTAGGCTCTGTCGATTGCGGAGCCGGTTTAGGCTTTTTGGCTACTTCCTTACTCTCCTTTGCGGAATCTGCTTTGCTTGTCCTTTCCTCTTTCTTGTCTCCTGGTTTTGCCTTCTCATCCTTTCCTTTTGAGCCGGCCTTTGCAGGAGTAGTTACGGGAATCTTCCTCTTTTCAAGAAGATCGACAGTCACTGAGTCTCCGGTCTTTTCCACTGCCACCTTGATTCCGTAAAAGCCCTGTATCGCTCCGAGCATAAGGTACCTGTTCAGCTCCCCTCCTATCTTGACTTGATCGGGCGTTGTCTTGGTATGGCGCGCGATCTCCTCGCGCATCAGCCTTATTGAATTGGTTATCCTCCTTGGCATGTGGGTGGTCTTCATGCGCTTGCTGAGGTTGACTGTCCTTGTCATCTTTGTCGTTGCTATTGTAGCGGTTGCCAATTAATCACTTATGCCTTTATCGTGAGCTTCCTTCTTCGCCAGTCGCGCTGGAAGCGGTTTGATTGTACCCTCCTGTGCGTCCTGAGGACGGCCAGTACCGGTATCCTCCTGTTCTGCTTAAGCTTGTTTCCAAGCATTAGCTTCT
>CAZJZM010000192.1:0-2024 GCA_964550485.1 Microcaldota archaeon
GCGACTATTGCACGACGTCAATGGCGTATGTGCCGAATGGCAAGGCGGTGCCGGTGCAGTACGTGGTGGCCTTCTCGGCGTATGCCTTTGGCGCGCCGAGCGTGAATCCGATCCCGCCACAGGAGAGTGCCTTCTACTCCGGGCTTGGCAACCTCAACTGGTCCGCCATCCCGCCCGCAGCCATCACCATGGCGGGGGGACAGTTGGGCAGCGACTCTATCTACTACAAAGTCGTGCCGTCCGGGGCTGCGCCGATGGACATCACGCCGAATTTCGATGGGGGTCAGACACGGATGAGGCCGGCTGTCGCCGGTTCACAAAGCATCCAACCATCATACAACAATGGCTACTTCAGCTTCGTTGTTTGGGCCGAACCGCACAAGGCGATTATCTATGCGACAACGAACGGTGTGACGGTTCCAATTGATGCATTCTTGCAGCCGCTTTGCGCGTGCGTTGGTGAGTACGTGGAGTTCTACTTGGGGTTCGACCCGCCACTTCCTTACCTCGAAACAAGTGCTGTCGCGCACTGGACGTTACCTGGAAAATACGTCAACGATTTCTGGCAGTCACTGGAAATGAGCGGGGACTTCCTTTCTGGGACGGCTTACTCTGCCGTCGGGTCCACCAACTATTTTGCAAATGCTACATTACTGAATAGCATGGCAACCTCGTGCTGGTTTGTGAATAATCCGAGCGGCTTCGCAAGCGTCGAAGCCACGTTGAAGTTTGCGGACGGTAATTCCGTAACGGTTGCACCAGCCGCGACGATTATGATATACAGACCGACGGTAAACCCGATTGTGAAATTCGAGCCTTACCGCGCGGCGATTTCCGGGGGCATGCTTTCTTTGGAAAATGGCCCGATGTCGTTTGATGTTACCATCAACTCTAAATATCCGGGTTCTTTTGGCCTCACCCAACTGGTCAATTACTTTGCGGAGACTATTGTAGTTCCTCCAGATGTCCCCAATATTCCCCCTCTCAGTACCCATGGAAGTTATTATCTGGACGGAGGGGAGTATTACGATGGCCCAAAGGCTCAAGATTCCTTCTGCCGGATCAACGACGCCCCGGGTGTAACCCTTGGGTTTGAAATCGGATTGTATAACGGGTCTTGGAAAGACTATGTGAGATTCACGCCGAACGGTGGCATACCTGTTACCCTTGGGCGTATTGACTGGAACTGGTCGGCCACCTGTGCAGGCCTTCCATTTTGGTGGCACAAAACATCGGACGGCGTGGACGGCCCCACGCTTTATACAGACGACGCTTTTCCAGTTTGGTTGCATGTGAAACCGACTGGAAACTAAAGCGAATGCGGACACTGGAGGACAGTCATGAACCACCCAAATTTGAAGAATCTCTTAATTTTAATAGTCGGCACTACAGCATGTTTGTTTTAGCATATTATATTGGCGCAGCCCCAGCAGCCCCAGTTACAACTCACCTGGGGAGCGGCTTCCAATGGAATCTGCGCTGGTATATATTTCAGGAAAAGTGACTTGTCCAGTCATGAGAATGACGTTCTTTGTGAGGCGTGCCTGCTAAACCTGACCACCAATCGTTTGTGGGTTTGGGTCCCGCCTTTTGAAAAGCGTTATGAGATTGCACTGTGGGGACCGGATGGACGTCGGATTCATCAGTTAAAGCCCCTACTTTTAGCTCAACACACTCCTTATCTGGGGCTGGAGCCGTTCTCGGCCACGAATGGGAATTGGTGTTCCATGGATTGGTGTCTTCTCAAGGATACATTTGATGTGCAGACGAACGGTTTGCACACCTTGGTCGTTTCTGTGCGAGTCAATGCTTTTACCAATTTTAGCGCAGGTAGATATGTTATGAGCAGAAAGCCAGTTTATTTTCTTACGCCGCCTGTTACAAATGTCTTTAATATAATGTCAATGGGGGAATTAAGAAAGTAGAAGTGGTCGGCCCGATATCGGAGACGGAATGGGGTTCCAGTAAGCAACCAACGGCTTGGCATGTGCCGTCTATTTGAACGACGCCAAACGAGCTTCAAG
>CAZJZM010000193.1:0-2021 GCA_964550485.1 Microcaldota archaeon
CGTGCCCAGATAAAGCAAGGTCAGATCCGACAGATAGGGAAGTTTCTTGATTTTGGCCAGCGGTAGAAATAGCTGCTTCCTGTGCTTTTGCGGCTCGTTATTCTTCACTGCACCGCCATAGTCCAGTATCTCGAACAGGTGGCTTAGGACTTCGACCTTGTTTCCGTTTCGAATGTATGTAAACTTCTTGAATTTCAGCTCTTTGAACTCTCTTATGCTTAAATTGGTTTCCTCTTTTATCTCTTCCCTTAGCCCGTCTTCTATCTTCTGCCCGGACTTTACCTTGCCCACGGGTATGGTCCAGAAGCCGTACTTCGCATGCTCCTGCATCAGTATCTCGCCCTGCTTATTCCTTATGACTGCGGCTACGCCACGGTGGCTGACTATGTCTTCCTTATTGTAATTTATCTTGACCATAGAGGATACTACGATATTCGATTAATAATACTTCACCCAAACCAGCCGGTTGGAGAAAAGTGTTATATATTTCATGCCCAGATCAGGTTCTGTGATAGATATGTCGAAGCCAGGTGCAAAGCAGAAGCTCAATGGAAATTCCGTTTCTAACATTACGTTTTGTGATGTTTATGGCATGAGTGGTGTGGCGTTAGTCGATGATGATCCGAGACCGATGAGTGTCACGCTTAGGGTGAATACTAGAGATCCACGGAAGATCGTGGACGAGTTTATCCGCCCCGTGCATCCGAGGTTAAGAAAGGACGGGTTTAGTGTAGTTGGTGGATTCACGTTCTATAGCAGGAAGTCGGTTGCGCTAGGTAAACAACGGCTGCTTGGAGAGAGGGAGCATGTTGAAAGATATCAGCTGCAGGAAGCGCGACGCAGCGGCAAGGAGGTTTTATTCCTTCTAAGAGGAAAGAAAAGGACCGCCGTAAACCTCAAGCCGTAATGCCGCTTTGCCTGAAATGAGTTAGTAACCCTTCCTGTGCTTCTCGATCAGCGTTGCCATCTTCTTCTCCGCTTCGCTGTCCTTTTTGTGCTCCATCCGTTCACCGAACTTGAATATGCCGGTGGCGGCTCTGAAAACCAGCGGGTCCTTCGTTCCGAGCTCGGCTGCTACGACCTCCCCGATGAACATTATGTGATCTCCCACCTTTTCATGCTTCACCAATTTGCACTCAAGATTTAGCGCCGATCCCTTGACCATCTGTACGTCTATCTTTTTGGCCTTGTAGAACTCGAACCCCAACTCCCTTAGGATGCTAATCTTGTCTGTCTTTTTCCCAGTGCTCATTCCGGCTATCGACACCATGGGTGCCTGATCGAACGCCGCCACGCTGACTCCGAACTCCTTTGACTGCAGTATGTTGTCGGCAGTGGCATCGACGTCATGGATGTTCACCATTACAAGACCGGGCTCATAGGAGACCTGGTGCACCCACTCAGCTGTCATTATGTTCTCGCCCCACTTTCCGTTAGTTGTTATGAAACTTAAGTTTGTCACAAACTTTCTCGCTTCTTCGCTTCCGTATTTTACGTCCATTCAATCATCGCATAAGTATGAAGGAGAAGAACTAATTGTTCTTCTCCAGTGTCTTTATCTTTTCGTCCACCGCCTTCAGTTCGTTCTGCAGTTCTCCCTTGTATCCTTTCAGGAGCTCTATCTTCTCTTCGTTCGTGAGGAATCGCCTCATCTCGCTTCCAAATCCACCGCACCCACATTGGTTGTCGTACATTTTTCCACTCTCCCATACATCGTATAGGACATGCTATATTGCTGCCACGAAGGTATATAAACGTATAGGACATCATATATGTAGCTGATTAAATGGTTTCCGAGGGCTGCTGCGACATGCGAGGATTTCTCTCCTTCCAGATCCTCTGGCTCCTTTCTAAGAAGGAGATGTGCGGAGAGGGCCTGGCCAAGGAGATAGAGCAGCGGCGCGGAGAGAAACCAAAGGCCGGCACGATATATCCGGCACTCAGGGAGCTCAAAGCCAGGAAATTCATAACTGGTAAAACCGACGGCAAGATGGTGGTCTATTCGCTTACGCCATCCGGCA
>CAZJZM010000194.1:0-2016 GCA_964550485.1 Microcaldota archaeon
CTTGCCCGAGGGCACCCTGAAGGCATCCGAAGTTTGCTCGAATGATGTCACGCCCGTTGAATTGCGTGAAGTGCTGGCATCAGCTTTGTTTAGCTTCCAGAGCCCCGATGTTTTGGTATGGACCAATTGGAGCTATGCGGAATTTCTCGGCCTCGTGGTGCATCTCGCAGCAATTGACAACGGCCAGCCTCAAAAACCTGATCTCTGTGGCCGGGGATCAAGGCTCAGGTATACCGCAGCAATTGTCATCGACCGCGATATGGATTGGCGAACTTCGATACGAGCTGCAGCGCTATCTTGTCGAACTGAACCCTAGTTTGCTTCTGTTCATCGACGAGGGTGCCGTCAACACGGCCATTCTGCCACGGGTGGTGAAGGATTCGGTCGAGAGAAAGACAACGTGGGAGGTGGCACGGCAGGTTTCGTCGTACGCTCATCGCTTCAAGTATCCCGGAATCGCCAAACAGCTCTCCAAGTACCTTCGTCGTCCGCGAAAAGACTGGGAGTGCGCAACAGCACTCCATATTGCGATTGCCTGCGACCTCTCCGAGTTGAGCCATGACTTAGTCGCTCTCGTGGAAAGCGATAAGGTGTCGTTGGATTTGCGTCAGCTCGCGGCATCGGCAATCGTGCACATGGGGACGGAGGACGCACGGAAGGCTATCCGGCACTTTGCGACGAATCCTGTGACCGAAGATGTCAAGGACAACCTTAAAGGGTGCGCTATTTCGGCAAACTGGCCTGGGAATTTTGTCTTTGCCGAACTGATGCCGCTGCTAACCCTACCGCGTAGCGCGAACCATTCCGGTGGATATGAAACCTTTTTGGTGAGGTTTGCAAACGAGCTGGACACAACCTTACCCGCAGACGATCTGCTGATGTTGATGCGCTGGGCGCAGCAAGATTGGCTTGCTGTTAACCGCAACGCTTACTTCAATCCCATCGTCGACAGGATAATGGTCGCAGCGTGGGAGGGCATACGCGACACTGCGATTCGGCAAGCCTTTAGCGCGTCGTTGTTGAGTCGTGTCCGCAATCATCAGTCTGCATTTCCAGGGGAAGGTGGGATGCGGTCGCGGGATCAGTGGTCAGAGCGTCTACGGCAAGATGACGAACGGCGGACTCTTCTACTGCGGACGGCAATTCTTTCGGTTGAATACTCTCCATATGTCATGCGAGGAGTCTGTGGGGCGCTAGGTGTTGGGCCTGCTGACTGCGAGCTACTGCTGGAAATGGCTCGCGAGGGCGACGAACCGCTTCGCCAGAAAGTCAGCATGATTTTCTTCATGCTGGGCCGAGAGAACCCGAATGTTCTGACCGCGATTTATCGCGGAACTCAAGAGGCGGTCATCACGGCGGACCTTGAATCGGTGCTCAACATCGAGCTGGGGTCAGAGGCAGCTCAACAGCTACAGGATGATTACGGGCGCGAAGAACGCCGGGGGCTTGCCCGCCAGAACAAAATCGAAGAGAAGCAAAGGACGCTCAATGAACTCTTGGTTAGAAGCGAAGGCGGCGAACCCAACGCATGGTTTTATATCTGGGACCTCATACTTGCCGCAGAATGGCCTGACGTTCACAGTTGGGGAGGAGCTTCGCGCCTCGATCAGTTGACGTGTTGGGTCCACTTCGACGACCCGACGCGTGAACGCCTCTATCTGGCAGCGCAACGCTGTCTGCTGAATGGTACGCGGCCACCGCTGGATTTTCTGGGTCAGACCGGGTGGCCAAGCTGGGCTTCTGCCGAGTTTTCCTCATTGCTCAACACCATCGAGCGCAGTCCAGCCGGAGTGCTCGGCGTTGAGGACGACGTGTGGCAACGCTGGTCTACGTTGGCCTTGTGGTACGCGTTCACGGGGACGGACGAGCGTGCTCGCGACTTTCGTGCCTTTCTCGCACAGCGACTCCCGCCATTTATAGCTGCGGCCCAGGAGGTCTTGAATCTGTATATTCCCGAAAGCCGTTGCTATTCCATCGTGGACGGCCTGAGGTTCGACTGGGTGCCGGAGATCGCAC
>CAZJZM010000195.1:0-2012 GCA_964550485.1 Microcaldota archaeon
GCCCCGCAACCTGGCCAAGAGCGTGACGGTGGAATAGCCGCAGCGCGGCGGTCCGGGTTTGTTGATGTCCACGTGCATTCAAGAGCACCACAGACATTTAAAGAGCACCACATTCATTTAAAGAGCGCAACAAACCAAATTTCCTCTGTGATTTGCTTTTCCCACACCGCTGTGGTCGTGGGCAAAACCGACCAAATGTAAACCTGGTTTACATTTGACAGATGTTCAGTTGAACAAACAATTTGCGCAATGCACCAAGTGATGGCGGCTACACGCGCGGTACAAAACTCAATCAAATTACCGCGGGCCTTGGGCATTCACTTGGCACCATATGCGAAGGAGAAGAAAGCCGGGTTGCCCATTGATTACAGAGAAAATCCCAACCGAACAGTATGGCAATTATTCGTCACCAGGGCGTCAAAGCCTATTGAAGCCGTGAAAGCCAGCGACGATAAAGTCGTTGGTACAAGCTGTTAGTACATGCGTCGATCATTTCTACCATTATCCGTTTCTGCCCACGGCGACGTGCTCCCTCCGCGGAAAGGACAAATAGGATATTGCGATAACCATTCGGAAGAACAGCCAAATGGGCCGCCCGCGCCAATTCTTCAGCAGGCACCGACTCATCTGTGATGCGGTCAGCACATGAAAGTAGCTGAGGAAAAACCAACTCGAAATAGTCCTTGGACAAGGAAAGCGAATCCGTATTCTCTTCGGAGCTTTCTGGAAGGGCCGCCATAACTCCCGGCAATTCTTCATCATAGACATGAAGGCTGTCGCTGAGATGGTGATAGCTACCCATGTGGATTTCCAGCCAGCCGGCCAGAACTTCCTGGAGAGTTGTGAACTGGATCAAATTGTAAGGCAGACCACGGAACAAATCGTTGCTGCGCATTATCTGCGTCCACTCTAGTACCCCCGAGCGGATTTTAAGGAGCGAGACGATGTTGCATGGGATATCGTTTGAGACAGGATCCCCACTGTGTCCGGGAAAATCAATCGAGCTGTCCCATATCTGTAAAACTACTTGGCGTGTATTAGGATTTGCACGCAACGCATCGTACGCACGCTGAAGTTGGTCGATACCGAGGTGCCGTCGTAACCTGTCGCCGTAAGCGCCATGATACGTTGGCCCTTCGCCACAATATTTGCTATATTGTCGATTGAAATAGTTGATAAAGGCCGAGTCACTTCGTCCGCCTAGAATCCATACGATCTCCGCTAGTGCAAAAGCAATATTAAGCGGCGGGCGGCGTGAGATCACAAATCTTTGGCGTGGCTCCCGGAGGCAAAATCCAACGTGCAGAAGTTCTCTCGTTGCTCCAGCCCGACTCGGCTGCTCGGCAGATCCGTCGCGAAATGCGGCGGCAGCAGCCAGCCAAAGCTCATCAGCTGTTTTGCTATCAATGGCCCGGAACATATTTTGTTTCCGGCGATACGACTTCGTTAATCCTCCACTTTGGCGGATACAAATATTTAATCGGCTGAACCTTCATCTTGTACTTTTGCTTAATGCGTGCCCTACCGGTGAGACCGGTGAATTCTGGATACACCACACGGGCGTACTTATCGACTTCACAGAATAGATTTTGGCAATCTATCAGTTGAAGCGGCCTTCCCCAAAGGGACTTGAATTCGAGTCCAAGTCGCTCGAATTCCATCTGCTGACGATCGGTGACAATTTTGATGATATCAACTTCGCTAAAATCTCCCAAATCTTCAAAACACTTGCGTATGCCATTCCGAGCGCCTGGACCAGGCATAACAAAATCCATCTCGCTAAAATCAAGTAGTGTACTGTAGTTTAGGTCTATAACATACTGATAAGCAAGGAAATCACCGATCGTCGGGTAAGACCGAAGCAACTCAAACGCCTTTTCCATAGAAGGTGCTATAGCAAGTCGGGAGGGCAAGTCCTCAGTCAGCATCCGCTCAAGCAACTTGAGATGCATGCTATGCTTTCGAGCGTGCTCTGAGGATCGACCTCCCGATGGCATAATATATGCGGCCGA
>CAZJZM010000196.1:0-1998 GCA_964550485.1 Microcaldota archaeon
GACCGCATTGTATTTATTGCAGCAATCTGTTGCGGCGTTGTAACCAATACAAATCCATCAAGATCAAGCAACTGTATTATCGAAAGAGGGCTATCCGAAGTTCCTGGCGAAAAGTCTATAACAAGATAATCCAAACCGCCCCATTCAGTATTCTCAAAAAATTCGGCTATCATCTTACCTATCATCGGTCCCCTCCATATTATCGGCCTTTTAACATCTTCAGTGAACATCGAGGTCGAAAGAACCTTAATTCCATCCTTCTCAACCGGCTTCAATGGATATTCCCCGGAAAGTACCTCCTTTATTCCTAAAAACATAGTCAAGTTCGGGCAATCCACGTCCGCGTCCAATAACCCTACCTGATATCCCATATCCCTTAGCGTGTAGGCCAGGTTAACCGCGGTGGTAGTCTTACCAACCCCTCCCTTCGCGCTGTAAACCCCTATCTTGTGCTTAATTTTTGAAAGTTTTTCCTTTATCCTCTTCTTCTGCTCTATGACTTTCAGGATAGACGGATGTGCTACTGGCATTTTAATATCCTGCACTGGTGCCTCCTCCAAAGAATCACATAGATAATAACCATGGAAGGCATATATATTTTGCCAGAGGCAGAAGTTATTTAAGCTTTTAATACGCATATAACCTATCTGAAAAATTAGCCCGATTTATGTGTCTAATTATAAAGTGATATTATGTACCCGAACGTACAAGCTTATGATAGGGGGGTTATGTTCAACCCTGACGGAAGACTTTTCCAGGTAGAATACGCAAAAGAAGCGGTTAGAAAAGGCGCAACATCGATAGGTATGGTAGGGAAGGACTGCATAGTCTTCGTAGCCCACAAAGTAGTTACAGAGCCTCTGGCAATACCTCTTACGGTACAGAAAGTATTCAGGGTTGACGCCCACATAGGAGCCACCTACAGTGGACTTGTGGCCGATGGCCTTCACATAATAGACCGAGCAAGGCTAGTGGCCCAGAACCACAGGCTTGTCTATGACGATGTCAAGTCAATCGAGTCCCTCACCAAGGAAATCGCTTCATACATGATGCAGGCAACCCAATACGGAGGAATGAGACCCTTCGCGGTTTCGCTTCTAGTAGGTGGAATGGACAACGGGCCAAAGCTCTTCGAGATAGAACCCGGAGCCTCGCTCCTTGGATATAAGGCAGACGCAATAGGCGCAGGCAAGAAGGTAGCAACAGACATACTAGTAAAGGAGTACAAGGACAATATGTCTGTTGAAGACTCAATAGGCCTTGGGGTCAAGATAGTAAAAAAGATAGCAGAGGGAAAGCTCGCTTCTGACAGCGTCGACATAGGCTACATCGATGCGGACGAAGGATACCATCTTCTGACACCAGGCGAACTCACAAAATACTTATAGGATTTTATGTCAAAGACAGTGGTAGCTAAATATTCGGTAAACGGAGAAGAATTCGAAATCTTCGTCGATTCAGACATGGCATACGAATTCATCACTGGAAAGAGAAAGGATCCGATGTCAGTTCTCCAAACCGAAGAGATTTTCAAGAACGCGAACAAGGGAGAAAGGCAGACACAGGAGAAAATAAAGAAGATCTTCAACACCGAAGACCTGGCCAAGATAACCGAAATCATACTAAAGAAGGGCGAGGTGCCCATAACAACAGAACAGAAGCACAAACTAGTGGAGGAGAAAAGAAGGCAGGTCATAAACATAATTGCTGTAAATTCGATAGACCCAAGGACAAACGCGCCGCATCCGCCTGTCAGAATTGAGAACGCGATGGAGGAGGCGCGGGTTGTGATAGACCCGTTCAAGAACGCCACCGAGCAGGTGGACATAGTGGTAAAGAAGATCAACATGATCCTTCCAATAAAGTTTGCGACGGCAAGGATCGAAGCCGTAATACCCGCGGCATATTCAAACAGATGCTATGGAACGCTCAAGCAGTACGGGCTCAAGTCAGAGGAGTGGCAGAACAACGGCTCATTGAAAGCCATTCTGGAATTCC
>CAZJZM010000197.1:0-1987 GCA_964550485.1 Microcaldota archaeon
CGAAATTCTCCACCCTTGAATGTTGGGTGATCCCTTTGGACGTGCCCTCATGCAGGGTCTTGACAAACAAAGGAAATCCAATGGTGTTCAATTCAGTCAAATGATCCGTGCTGCTTGCTTTAAAATAACGCGCCGTGGGAATGCCATCCGCCATAAAACATTTTTTGGCCACCACTTTATCTAAAGTGACCCCCAAGGTCAACGCGTCAGCTCCGACAAAAGGGATATTATACAAATCCAATATAGCAGGTACCTGGGACTCACGATTACGTCCCTTAAAGCCTTCGGAAATATTAAAAACAATGTCGACCTTCAAATCGTCCCGGGTCCGGGAACTGATCAGTTGACGGGCCCCGCCAATTAAGACAACTTGATGACCGGCTGATTCCAACGCCACTTTAAGGCATTCAATCGTCCTATGCCCGTCAAGCTCAGCAGCCGCGTCAATAGGGTCATCATGGGCCCCCTGCCAGTCGCTCTTTAAATCATATGTAATACCTACTATTTTACCCATTTTTACCTTCAACAAATATTATTTTTAAGATAATTTAACGGATTCTTTGCCCGAATTTAGGCCTTCAATTTATCAAAAATCCGCCAAAATGCCATAATAATTTTCAATTTTGGGCTATCACGCGCTAAAAAAATTAATGCGCTTTAAAAAGATCCAGGGCCGGAAGAACCAGGAGCATTAAGGTCATGGTGATTAAAATGACGGTGGTGGACCAGCCGATAATATTTTGAAGTTTATTATTAACGTGTTCTCCCATGATCTCCGGATTATTGACCATCAATTGCATCGAAATCAAAACGACCGGCAAAAGCATGGCATTGATATCCTGGGTCCACAGGGTGATCGCGATCAGAGGCGCATGAGGGATTAAAATAATGACACAGGCGATGATCAGGATTGCTGCGAATAAAGCATAAAACTGAGGGGCTTCCTCGACGCGTTTATCTATGCCCGCATTAAAACCAAAAGCCTCACAAATATAAAAGGAGGTGGCCAAAGGCAAAATGGTTGCGGAAAAAATGGAAGCCACGAATAGGCCGAAAGCGAAAACCGCAGAGGCCAAAGCCCCGGCAAACGGCTTGAGCGCAAGGGCCGCATCCTTGGCTTCGTTGATCGTCACATTATTCACATGCAAGGTGGCCGCACAGGCAACCATGATAAAAATGGCCACGGCCACCGTCGCAACGCATCCGATAATCACATCGGCCAGGGCAAATTTATAATCATCCATGGTCGTGCCCTTCTCAATGACGGCAGACTGCATATAAAACTGCATCCACGGGGCAATGGTCGTACCGACAATGCCCAGCACCATGATCAAATAATCTTTATTGTACTGAATTTGGGGCTTGACCACACAAAGAGCGACCTGGCTCCAATCGGGTTTAGCGGCAATGGCAGAAACCACATAGGACAAAAGGGCAACACTAAGCATTAAAAAAATACGCTCCGAAATCTTATAATTGCCCTTCGTGACCAGGATCCAAACAGCCCCGGCGGTTAAAGGCACCGATAGATACTTGCTGATACCAAAGATATCCATACTGCCCGCCACCCCGGCAAATTCGGTGGCCGTGTTCCCGATATCTGCAATCAAAAGGCCCAAAAATATCCAAAAGGTGACCTTAATGCCGAAGGTCTCCCGGATTAAATCCGCCAATCCCTTGCCGGTACAAGCCCCCATCCTCATATTCATTTCCTGTACCACCAGCAAAACGATAAATGAAGGCAGAAGCGTCCACATAATAGGATAGCCATAGGTGGCTGCAGCAACCGAATACGTGGTGATCCCGCCGGCATCATTATCCACGCTTCCGGTAATGACCCCGGGCCCCAACATGGCCAAAAATATCAGGGTGTTCTTCAAAATCTTATTTTGTTTAGCTTTTTGCCAGAAATTCATAATTTCTCTTTGTATCTATGCCATGCCAGGGAAATTAATTCTTCCAAAACATCGTCGATGGTGATGATGCC
>CAZJZM010000198.1:0-1975 GCA_964550485.1 Microcaldota archaeon
GTCACATTCCGCTGCTGCTGCTGGCATGGCTGCTGGCGGCATCGATGCGGCTGGCAACCGGCTCGTCAACCGTGGCGATGACCACCGCGGCGGGCATTGTTGCGCCGATTGCGCTGCATGCGACGGGAGTTCGCCCAGAACTGCTGGTGATTGCAACCGGCGCGGGATCGGTTATTTTTTCGCACGTGAATGACGGCGGCTTCTGGTTGGTGAAGGAGTACTTCAACATGAGCGTTGCGCAGACGATGAAGACCTGGTCGGTGTGCGAGACCATCATCTCTGTCAGCGCGCTGGTGTTCACGCTGTCGCTGGCGTGTTTTGTTTGAACGCGAGCAACTTCTGTTGCGTCACGTAGCTATAGAGGGATTTCATTCATGAGTGAGCTTCGCATACCGTACGGCGTAACCCGCCGCAGTTTTCTTGCCGGCGCAGCCGCGGCCACGGTGGCACACACCACGATGGGACGAGCGCAGGCAGCGATTCACAAGTCCGGCCGCACGCTGGGCTATGTGGGCACTTACACGGGCAAGAGCGGCAATGGCGAGGGGATTTACCTGGTTGAGATGAACCGGTCGACAGGCGCACTGACGCAGCCGCGCCTGGTTGCGCGAACGCCGAATCCGTCGTGGATCGCGCCGCATCCCTCGGGCAAGCTTCTGTATGCGGTGAACGAGGTGGCGGACTACAAGGGAAACAGCGGATCGGTGAGCGCGTTTTCGATTGGGCAGAACGGCGAATTGCGCGCGATCAACACGGTCAGTTCGGAGGGCGCGGAACCGGCGCATCTGAGCATCGACGCTACGGGGAGATTTGCATTCGTTGCAAATTATGGCGGCGGCAGCATCGCAGTGCTTCCGATTGCGGCGGACGGATCGCTGGGCGGGGCAGTGGATGTTCATCGCGACACCGGATCGCTCGGCATTGAAAGAGCGACCAACGCACCGGAAGGAAGCTTTGCGATCAGCGGGCACGACGCGCCGCACGCGCACATGATTCTGCCGGACGCTGCAAACCGGTTTGTGCTGGCAACCGACCTGGGACAGGACCGCATTCATGTTTATGAATTTGACGGTGCGACCGGCAAACTGACACCTTCCGCGCAGCGTTATGTCTCGCTTCCTTCGGGCGATGGGCCGCGGCATTTCGCGTTTCATCCGAACGGGCGCTGGCTCTTCTCGATTCAGGAAGAAGCATCGACGATTAAGCGGTTCGACTATGACGCCGCGACGGGAAGGCTGGAGGCGAGGGAGACGATTTCCGCGCTGCCGGATGGCTTTGCGGGAACGAACTTCGCCTCGGAAATTCTGGTCGCGCCGACGGGTAAGTTTTTGTATGCGGGCAACCGGCTGCACGACACGATTGCGGTCTTCGCGGTTGGCGGGAATGGCGCGCTGAGTCGCGTGGGCGAGTGCGCGACGCTGGGCGACTATCCGGGGCAGTTCCGCATCGCGCCGGGCGGGCGCTTTCTGTTCTCATGCAACAAGAGAAGCGATTGCATCACGGGGTTCCGCATCGGTGCGGGGAACGGGATGCTGGCGCCGACGGGGCAGTACATCGGAGTGGGCAGCGCAGCGTCGATTACTTTTGTGGGGTAACGACGGACGGATTGGGTTTTGCGCTCCCCCACCATTGCGACAAGAACAATAGGGTCGCGATGGTGGGACGTCCGGTGCTTTGGTTTAATCGCAATCCTGCCTATTGCATCCTGAATATCTCATCCAGTAAATCTAAGAGCCGCAACCGAAGTTCTTCGGCGATTTTCATACATCTGAACAACTTCGATGCAGGCTCCATGTCAATCAGATGCCGATAAACCTCTCGCTCTGGGAAATATTGGAAGAAGTCCTTCGACAACGCTCTTTTTGCGGTGCGCAACTCTTCGGGGGTTCGGTCACTTAGGCGGGATGCTGAGCTGCTATATCCGGCTATGGTTGAAAAGTACCAATCCAAATCCGGAACCAACCCTTCGATTGGT
>CAZJZM010000199.1:0-1972 GCA_964550485.1 Microcaldota archaeon
ACCTGAACGCTTTGACGAATACCACGCCGTGTTCCAGTCCTTGGCCGATGAATTGGGCGCGCAGAGGGTCCCGGCCGGCGACGCCTGGAACTTGGTGCGCCAGGACAGCGTGCCGGGTTGGGAGGCCTTGTACGGGGACGACCGGCATCCCACCCCCAAGGGAACCTACCTGACGGCTTGTGTGTTCTATGCCGTCCTGTTCCATGCCGCCCCCCGGCGGCCGGATCCGGTGCTTGGATTGAGCGCGGCGGACAGCGCGTACTTCCAGGCCAAAGCCTGGGCCTCGGTCCAGGCCCTGTCGCCCACGTCCGCGCCCTAGCCGGGCCCGGCGGCCTGGTCTAGGCGCCCAGGGAAAGCGTCAGGGTCCTGTCCCGGGACCTGTATCCCTCGGCCGCGTAGAAGGCCAGGGCCTCCTTGTTGTATTCCTGCACGCAGAGATCCACCGCCACGCAGTTCCATCCGGTGGCGATGGCCCGGGCTTCCTTCATCAGGGCGCTGCCTATCCCCTGGCGGGTGAATTCCTTGGTCACGGCCAGGATGGTGATGAACAGGACCTGGCGCGGCACCATGCTGGGATAGTCCACCGGTTCCTGAAGCACGTAGTTCACCAGGCCCACGGCCCTGCCCTGGACAAAGGCCATCAGCACGCCCCTGTCAGGGCCGAACAGGGATCGGTAGAACTCCGTGGTCCGGACCGGATTGCCCGGCGTCCTGAAGAAGCCGGGGTCCTTTTGCGCGAAGCTTGTGTCGAATTCATGGATGAGGCGGCAATAATCTTCATAGTGTTCAGGGCCTGCCTGGCGTATTTCCATGGCGTACTCCCCCCTATCCTTCCGGGCGCTAGGTCCGGCCCGCCAAGAAGCCGGGCAGGGCATTCAAGCTCCGGATGGTCACGATCCCTTCACCGTTCTGGTCATTGGCCCGGTTGAGCCACACCCCGCACATGCCTGCTTTGGCGGCGGCCAAGGCGTCGGTTTCCAGCCTGTCCCCGACATAGACGCAATCCCCAGGCTGGACCTGGAAGCGCTTCGCCGCGAGCAGGAAGATCGCGGGATCAGGCTTGGCCACGCCCACGTCGGCGCTGCACAGGACCTCGGAAAAGCACGCCTGTATGCCCAGCTTCCTCAGCTTTCCGTTCTGCTGGTCCGTGACGCCGTTGGTGATGATCCCCAGGCGCCTGCCTTTGAGCGCCTCCAGGCAGGGCAGCACATCCGGAAACAGGGACCAATGGCGCTCGTAGATCTGGATGTAGGTGCCGAAACGGGCGTCGGCATCCGAATCGGACATCAGGGCGCCGAAAATGGCCCGCAGACGCTCGCGCCGCTGGCCCTCAAAGGTGGTTTTGCCCTTGCCGTACAGCTCAAACCATTTCTCGGCCAAGGCATGCCATTGGGCCGCGAATTCCTCGGCCGGCAGGTTCAGTTCGGCGCTGAACCGGGCGTGGAAATCCAGGGCCGCCTTCCGCTCGGCGTTCACATGGTCAAGAAGGGTTTCGTCCACGTCGAACAGGACGACCCTGTCCCTTGAAGGCATCAATCATTCCCCGCTGCTGCTGGAGGTTGCGGCCTCAGTGCTTCCCTAGTCCGCTTCCACATGCCGGTCCAGGACCTGCTCCCAATCCTTGCATTCGTTGCCCACCGCCCTGGTGAAATCCCTGAACAGGGCGTCCCGGTCAAAGGCCTGGTCCGGAAATGCCTTTTTGATTGTCTTATCCAGCGCCGATTTGAAGCTCCTGTCCAGGTCGCTGATGATGCCGTTCACGTTCACTCGCGCCATGGCTTCCCCGTTGAGTCTGGTTGCTTTGGGCCCCGGTCATGGCTTCATTCTAACGCTTGGCGCGCTCGAAAGCAGCAGGGTGGGCCTGTCAGTGCCTGAGAATCTGCAGCGCCACGGCGAAGATGGCGCCGTCCACCAGCGCATGCGAGAGCCAGGCCCCGGCCAGGCTCCTTTGCCCCTCCATCATCCCTTGCCA
>CAZJZM010000200.1:0-1972 GCA_964550485.1 Microcaldota archaeon
AGTTCGGTGTGAAAGCGGCCTTTCACGGCAAGAACGACCTGGAGACGGGCGGACGCAAGATCGCGGGACTTGGCCTGTATCTCGATCCGGCGGGTGCGATGCTGTTCCACGCAAGCGTGCTCGCCGACCTGGACGTCGGGTTCATGCTCGAGGTGCTGCGTATTCCTGCCGCGAAGCTGGAAGGGACAGCCGCGGCAGCCGTGACCGAGCGGATAACCACCGTCTCAGCCGAGACGGGCACGAAGTGTGACGCCACCCGGATCCGGCCGGCGATTGCCGCCGGCTTCGCGGCGAACTTCGGGGTCGTGCTCGAGCCCGGCTCGCCGGATGGGTCCGAACAGGCGAGGGCCGAGGCGCTCTCTGCGGGCCGCTACCGGTCGCAGGCCTGGCTGGATGAGCACAGCGTGAGCGAGGACGGCAGCGGATCGGCCCTGTTGAAGACACCGGCGGGGCTCGCCAGGGTCTACCTCGCCACTCACGGCGACCTCGTGAAGACTGCGCTGGTAGTCGGGGATTTCAACGATCTACCGCCGGAGCTGGTGGCGATGGAGTCAGCGCTCAAATGGCGTCGCCTCGATGAGCCCACTGTTGCGGGCGTGGTCGCCTCGACATCGGTGGCCGAGGCGCTCGGCCTGCCGGCAGACAGGATCGTCGCCGCCCTGCTCGAAGCCGGCCGCCTCGCGGGCAACACGACCCCATCGGAGCAGGCGCCGGCCCAGGCGGCGGGCGGCGAGCCCGAGGCGGGCTGAAAGGAGACGTATGGCGGTCGGTGAACTCCATTTCCGGCCCGACTCCGGGACGGAGTCGAGGACGAGTCCGGACCATGTCCGTATCTCGATGGCAAGTGCCATCGCTTTGCGGATGCGTTCGGGTCGCTTCAGTCGCGACTTCGGCTTCGGCGGCATCAACCTGCTCCTCAACTACGCCGAGGCCTGCCGCTCGGACTGCGGGTACTGCGGGCTCGCCCGGACTCGACCGGGCAGTTACGAGGACAAGTCGTTCATAAGGGTGGAGTGGCCGCTAGTAGCGACTGACGAGCTCGTGGAGAAGATGGCCCGCTTCGAGCCGAGCCTGACTCGGATCTGCATCTCGATGGTCACCCACGGCCGCGCCTACCGAGATACCTGCGACATCGCGGCGAGGATCTCCGAGCGGGTGAGCACGCCCCTATCTGTTCTCGTGGCACCGCCCGTGCTCAACCGGGAGCGGATGGAGACCTTGAGGTCGATCGGCGTCGACATGGTCGGGATCGGCCTCGATGCCGTCACCGAACCGCTCTTTCGGTCGATTCGAAGCGATGTTCCCGCCGGTGGTCTCAAGTGGGAGAAGTACTGGGAGATCCTGGCCGATGCCCGTGAGGTCTTCGGGCCGTGGAAGGTCAACGTGCACACCGTCGTCGGACTGGGAGAGTCGGACGAGGACCTGATTGGTCTGTTCACGGAGCTTCGCGACAGCCAGGTGCTCTCTTTCCTCTTCTGCTTCAACCCCGAACCCGACTCACGGATGGCTGCCCAGCCCCAGCCGCCGCTCACGCGCTGGCGCCGCTTGCAGTTGGCTCGGCACCTCATCGAGATTGAGGGCTACGGCCCGGAACAGTTCGATTTCGACGCCGACGGTAGGCTTTTGCGGTTGAAGGCGGCCCGCCCCGCCATCGAGGCGGTCGTGGCAGACGGGTCGGCCTTCATGGCCGACGGTTGCCCAAGTGAGAATGGGGAGCCCGGGTGCACGAGGCCCTATGGTTCGTACCGGCCCACCGAGCCGTTCCGGGACTACCCGTTCGCGCCGTCGGCCAGCGATCTCGAGGAGATTCGCCAGCAGCTGCAACTGGATGACATCGTCAAGTGAAACTGGGAGAGGTGGCCTGAAGTGCGGATCGTCGTGCCCTTAAAGGCGGTGCCCGATCTGGTCGAGGAGATCGAGCTCACTGCCGATGAGACTGGGATCGACCGCGAATACCTGACGTTCGTGCTCA
>CAZJZM010000201.1:0-1970 GCA_964550485.1 Microcaldota archaeon
AGGCTGTGGGAGCTGCGAACCCCGCCTTCGCCGCCAGCTATAGCGGGTTTGTCAACGGAGACTCTTCCTCGGTACTCGCTGGCACGCCTGCCTTCTCCACCACCGCCACAACATCCAGCGTGACTGGAATCTATCCCATCACGGTAACCCAGGGGTCGCTCGCGGCGGCTAACTACTCATTCACCTTTGTCAATGGATCGCTCACCGTAGCCAACGGCGTTGTGCTCACCACTACGGCATCGCTGTCCAAGGTCTCGGGAGGCTATCTGGCCACAATCACAGTCACCAATAACGGAGCCTCTGCGGCAAGCAACGTGCAACTGACTTCGGCGAAACTGGGTTCGGCTTCCGATTCCGCGGTTCCGGTGGCAATGGGCACCTTGGCCGCAGGCGGCGGGTCGGCCACGGTGACAGTCACCTTCCCGAGTTCGGCGGGCAGTGACGGCGCGGCGGCGGCCGAATCCTATGCGGGAACATATACGGGAGGTTCGTTCTCGGCCAGCATCCGCGCGGTTCTGCCCTAACCGCGCGGGCGCACCGAGCGAGGAATTCTTTCGCTGCTCGACCCGGTCTCCGCTGCATTTTTTGAACCAAGGCGGAAATCGGGAATCCAAAGATCTCAAGCGTCAAGAAAACAGCGTTAGCGGTTCCAGAATTGGTGTACCCAGGGACAACTCCCTCAAGTCGACGCGAGCACCAGCACCGGCGGCCCCAGCGACAGGTCTTCGTCGCTGGGGTGGAGCGAGTGGCGACCTTCAAGGAAGTTGCATGGGTATAGTGATTCCGGAGCTGCTCCAATTCAGGAGAAGAAGACAATGAAGAGCATTCAACATACACCGGTGCTTGCACTGGCACTCGCAGCTGCAATGCTTAGCGGCACAACCGCCAAAGCTGAGAACATTTCGTTTACCTTGAGCAACCTGACAGATCTGACTGCCATTGCAGGCGAAACTGTTGAGTTCGATGCGACCATCACCGATACGGATGTATCAGGCTCGCCGACGATTTATTTGGTCGGCGATTCATTGAGCGGCGATAGCGTGCTGAGTTGGGACGACAGTCCCTTCTTCTGGAACTTCATTCCCGCCTCGGGTTTATATGCGATGAACCCAGGAGACTCCTTCACGACGGAGATGGCTACAGTCGGAATTCCGGCTGGAACCGCGCCTGGTTCCTACACGGAATACATGGAAATCCTGGGGACGACGGATAGCAATATCTACAACGACGGAGCGACTCAAGATCCATTGGCCCTGCAAGCCATGACGGTTGATGTCCCCACTCCAGAACCATCGAGCCTGTTGCTGATGGTGACGGGCCTTGCCGGGCTGGCTATGACGATGCGTCGCAAACTCGCGCGATAGACCAACCTGATTCAGATCGTGGCGGCTTTCAACCAAGAAGGCCCCACGATCTGAAATGTACCCGCAGTGCTCCATTCAAACAAGTCCAATCGCATTCAGAACGGCCGATCCAGTTAGTACCGTGCATTGTCCCCATGGGTTCTATTCCTGAACAGGCCGACGCCGAAGGCTTTTTCAAATTCCATGTGCCGTTGGATCTGCTTTAAACATAGGCTTCGACAGCCCTTCGAAAGTGCGAATAGATTACACGCTGCTCTGCAAAACGACCATGCGTCTTTATCCGCTGCGTTGGATGTTCATTGCTACAATTGTTCGTGATACGGAGTACTCTGCCGCTCGACTGAATACGATGGTTTGCGGTGCGGAAAGATTGGGAAGATGAAAGAAGCAAACAGGGGCGCCAGGATCAAGAGCCAGAAAAAGCGTGCAACCGTCAACGATGTGGCAGCATTGGCTCAGGTAGGAGCTTCGACGGTTTCGCGCTTTCTGCGAGGCATTCCAGTGCGGCCCAAGGTTGCCGAGCGCGTTGCCCGCGCTGTCAAGGAGCTGAGCTATGAACCGGATGAGTCGGCCCGGGCTTTGCGCAGCGGCCGCTCCCGTACAATT
>CAZJZM010000202.1:0-1963 GCA_964550485.1 Microcaldota archaeon
AGATAGCCGTTGGCCCCGGCCTTTAAGGCGCCAAAAATCCTCTCGTTGTCCGTATAGACCGTCAGAATCAGAATCTGTACGGTGGGGCAAAGCTCCTTGAGCGCGCGGGTGCAATCCACGCCGGACATGTTTGGCAGATGCAGGTCCATCAACACCACTTCCGGCAGGAGGCGGGGAATCAGCTTCAACGCCTCCTCCGCCGACCCGAAGGTGCCTGCACAATGATAGCCGGCCGCCTTGTTCAGATAACTCTCCAGCGTGGCCCGGAAATTCCGGTCATCTTCAACAATGGCGACGGTGGTTCCGATATTCTGGTTCATTTTGATGCAAAGGGCAGCCAAATCCGGCAAACTGTGCCCGAATCCGGGCCGCGATCAACTTCAAAGCGCCCCCCGATTTTTTCCAGACGGCGGCACATATTGACCAAGCCGTTTCCCGGAGCGGCCTCGGCCCCGTTAAATCCACAGCCGTTGTCCTCGATAATCACGTGTAGAATTCCGTCTTTCCAATGAATCCGCAGCCAGACTTCGGTGGCCTTGGAATGCTTGGCGACGTTGTTGAGGGCCTCCCGGACCACCAGAGAGAGGTTGTGACGTATCTCCGACGTGAGCGCCACCATGGGCAGCGATTCATCCATGTCCAACCGGCAGCGGACTTCGGCCGTGCGGAAGAATTCCTCGGCCGACTGGCATAGATAATCCGCCAGATTGGGCAGAAAATCATTGTCCGGGTTGATCGCCCAGACTATCTCGTCCAGCGACGAAACCATTTGCCGGGATCTTAGCGATACCTTTTCCAACCGGGAACGGGTCGCCAGCGGCACTGACAAATCCCGGCTTTCCGTCGCGCCCAGAAACTGAATTTCCGTCAGCGCGGCGCCCAGCTCATCATGCAAATCCGAAGCGATCCGGGCCCGTTCGCCTTCCAGCGCGCGCTGGTATTCGGCCTGTTCCCGCCCCTTGATTTCAGACGTTAATTGCCAGGTCCGCTCGGTCACCTGGCGATGCAGCAAAGTGATCCATACCAACGCGGCCAGGATGACGAACATCATCCCGCCCAAGACCGTCATGGTGTGTGAAAACGTCCACCATGAGGGATGGGCTAGCACATGAATGTCTCCCGGCGAGTTAAGCAACAACTCAAAGGAATCAATGTCACGCCCCGCTGCCCGGTCCCCGCCATGGCCGGCATAAGTTCCGGTCAACTCCAACTGGCTGCCGGGCAAAATGCCGGCCAGCAAGCCGCTGCTTTTGGCCAGCCGGGCAATGTAATTATGAGTGCCGGTTTGCAATTCCATGATCTGGTCCGAGCTGTCCGTGCTTAGGCCGATCAGGCGGGATTTTAAACAGACCAACGTGGCATCCAGCTTGCCGTTCATTAACGTGTCTTCAGACAAACGAGTGGCTGCAGGCAAGTCTGCTGTGCCAGTCAAACGCACCAAGGCTTCATGCAGTACGGGCGAGGGGCCGCTAATGTCCGGAAAGCCCACCACCTCCACCAAATTGCCCACCGCCGGTTTAATCTGCCCTTTCGATTCAAATCGGAAGCCGTTGGTGCCATCCACCAAAAAGTATTCGCCATGTTGCATGTGCAGCACCTGACCGGCAATTTTGACCCGGCTAAGGACGTCCGCGTGGGCATCAAAAAAAAGAAAATCCGCGGCGTGCTTTAACGGAGTTTCAAACATTTGCGCGGGCGGAGGATCATCCACGCTCAAGGAAGCGTTGTAGAGCAACAGGGGGGAGGCCATTCTTTTGACGAAATCGTGAGTTGGGGTATTGACGCCCCGGACGTGAATACGCGCGTTAACCAGTTTTTCCAGCCCCACCGGAAATCCGCCCTGCATCTCCAGCTTGACGCGGTTTCCGCGCATTGGCAAGGCCGGGGGATTGTCCGTGGCAAAAATTACCGCCACGTTGATGTTGCCCTCGCGCGTCAATAAGGTCAGGCGGTTGTCCGCCGC
>CAZJZM010000203.1:0-1953 GCA_964550485.1 Microcaldota archaeon
CTTTATCGCGGCGAACAATTCGACTCCGATCTGAGCCTGTATTATCTGCGCGCCAGATACTACAATTCGGTGACTGGGCGCTTCTTTTCGCGTGATCCGGAAGACGGTATTGCGACTGATCCGGGGACATTACATAAGTATGTCTTTGCCAAGGGTGATCCGGTAAATCTGGATGACCCAACCGGTAGGATTGCTGCAACAGCCACTTGGGGAGGCGCTGGAGCAGGAGACCTCGGTGAGGAGGCGATGCTTCTCACGTTATCTGTCGCCGCAGTGCCCGCTATAAAGGCGGTCGCTTGTGCTTTGAACACGGCATACGATTATTTGGCAAAGACAATAGGTGCTGAAGAACTCGCTATACCAGTTCCAGCCAAATGCAAGGCTGACTGTCCGCCATGCGATCCGCCTGCTGGAACCGAATGCTATGACCCTGATTCTGGGCACCCGCACCCGAAAGCTCTCGGATGGGATCCACATTATCATCTCTGGAACCAAGGTCAGGATCCGCAGACTTGCGAATGCCATTGGAGAGAAAATCACGGAAGTCGAGGCGCATACCAGTTTCCGCCAATGGGGATGTATGAGTGCGATTATTACCCGTCGTGGCCTAGCAATTGAGGTGCAATATGGCGATGCGTATTTGTTGTGGATTTGATCTTCGCTTAAGTCCTGGGTTATTAGAAGAGAATCCTGCGCAGTGGGATCAATTTCTACTTGTCCCGGATAAGCGTAGTCTGATTAGTGCCGACACGATGGTTTGGCCTGAGCCGGACGAGGTGAATAGTCTGATTCAAAATGCAACAATGGACTTCTGGAATCCGCTTGGCTTGGCGCGTAGTCTTGACCTGTTATTGAACGCCTGTCGTGATGGAGCTATTCCATTGTCTAACCTGACTCCCGTTTGCCTTACTGTTTCCGAGGGGTCTCTGAGTGCATTGGTGAAACGATGCGGCTCAAGATATTTTGACAACGCGCTGAGTGAAGCGGATCTCCTTTCTAGCGGATGGAGGTTTTTGGGCTTGGATGCAACTCAGTTGAGTGGTCTGCACAGCGGCCTAAAAGGTGTCGGGTACAAGGAGCCATCCTGGTCTCAACTACGGGCGCAGTTTGGGACCGCGCTCAATGAAGTTGGTCTATTCAGCGACGAGGCGACGGCTGCCCAGTTTGCGGAAGCGCGAGGGATAGAGATACCCTCGCACGCCCCGTTTGATGTCGTCGGCGTACTTGTTCACGATCCGATCAGCCAGTCGATCGGGACATGTGCGTCGGTCCCGGTCCGTCCAGATCGGCGTCTCCATCCCGTCGATCCTTCATTGATCTAGCGTTGTAAAGAACAAGGTGCTTTGGAGCGGAATGATAGGAACACCCCCACCGGCAAGTACCTCACCTCGACGGCCGCGGACGGCACGGTGAATTACACCTACGACGCGCTCGACCGGCTCGTTACCAAGGCGACGCCCGAAGGCACACTCAGCTATACTTACGACGCGGCGGGTCATGTGGCATCCATCAACTCCTCCAATTCGCATGGCGTCTCGGTGGACTACACCTACGACCAGTTCAACCGCCTCAGCACGGTGGTCGACAACGGATTGCAGGGCAATAACACTACCACCTACGCATACGATGCGGCCAACAACGTAGCGACGGCGACCTTGCCCAACGGCGTGCAATCGCTCTACAGCTACGATGCGCTGAATCGAGTGAGCACCGTGGCTTCGCAGAACGCGGGCTACGCCTATGTGCTGGGGCCGACCGGCAACCGCACCGCCGCCACCGAGCAGAACGGGCGCACGCTCAGTTGGAGCTACGACGGCATCAACCGCCTCACCAGCGAAACCATCAGCGGCGATCCGGCCAGTAACAACGGCAGCGCGACGTATGGCCTGGACCCAGTGGGCAACCGCGGCTCCGCCGTTTCCACTCTCGGTGTGGTTCAGTCGGGAAGCTGGA
>CAZJZM010000204.1:0-1926 GCA_964550485.1 Microcaldota archaeon
TCCTCGATTCTGTCGCCCGCTTTTGTAAAAGAACTTTAGAGACGGGATACTAGGGCAACCTTGAGCGCCTTTTCTGCTTGTGAACTCAATTCCGCCAAGATTGCGCTATCGGGCTGCGTCGAAGACGCCTCCTGAGCAATCTTGTCCCAAAAAGGCTCCAGCGTCATCGTCAAATCTTGCGGCAGATCTCCTGCGAAGCGCCTACTGTAAGCCGCCCGCCATTTCTTATCACGCCACGGAGCAACCGTCAGCTCATAGGGATGCCTATCAAACATCGGAATCCCGCGAGTCGCTCCCCAAACGCCTCCGATGGCCCCATAAAACGCAGCGAGGAACTTGTTCAAGCTATAACCAAGTAGGAAGCTCACAAACAAGAGTAGCGACACCTCGGTTCTATACCCGAGAAAGTTGACCGAGAAGTACCAGCGAATTGTTCCCGGATTTGCCGCCTCAAAGAGATAGAGAAGCGAAAACCCAGGCAAGACACTCGCCAAAAATGGGAACGCCTTTGCCAGCGGCACCTTGTCAAAGTCCACCATTTAACCCTCCGCAATTGCAGATCTGAAGAGAATTACTCGAAAGACCATGGATCTCGCAATTCCCATATGAAACCAACCTCGTTCACGCCGCAAAATCAATAAACCCTCGTTGCGGGTCGGTCGAAATCAGCTTCACCGTCACCTTGTCGCCGACATCCAGGCCCTTGCCGCCTTGCACCAGCATCCCCTCCACGTGCGGGTCCAGAGTCCGCACAAAGGTCCCGTAGTGGTTCACGCCGGTCACAATCGCCGGGAAGCTCTGCCCGATCCGCTTCTGCAGCACCACGGCGGCGATGCGCTTTTGCATCTCCCGCTCCACCTTGCGGCTGGCGTCTTCCATCAGCGTGCAATGCTGGGCAATTGCGCCCAGGTCGTCGGCGGAGTACGGCTGCGCGGCCTTGGCCAGCCACGCCTTCAGAACCCGCTGCGTCACCACGTCGGGAAAGCGGCGGTTGGGCGCGGTGGAGTGGGTGTAGTCCTGCACCGCCAGGCCGAAGTGCCCCGGCGGCTCCTCGCCGGGACGCACCAGCACGTACTCGCCCGGTCCCATCAGCTTGACCACCGCCAGCGACAGATCCGGAAAATGCTCCGCATCTTTACTTTTTTGAGTCAGGAGGAAATCATTGAGCGCCTTGGAGTCCGGTTCGGCGGGTAGCGTCGTGCCCAGCGCTTCGGCAAGTTCCACAATCCGCTCCCAGCGCTTGGGCGTGCGTACCACCCGCCGTATCGACGGGATACGCGCGTCGTCGAAGATCTTGGCGATCACCCCATTGGCGGCCACCATGAACTCCTCAATCAATGAAGTAGCCCGGTTCTTGTGCTGCCGCGCGATTTCGACGACCTGGTCGGCGAGCATCACAGGCCGGGTTTCGATGGTCTCCAGATCCAGCGCGCCGTGCTGGAAGCGTCCGCCCACCATGCGCACGGCCGCGGCGTCCTGCAGCTTGAGTTGGGCAGCCAGTTCCTTGTTGGCGCCCACTTTGGCGGGAGCATCGGCTTTGCCTTCCAGCCAGGCTCCCACGCCGTTATAGGCCAACTGCGCGCGGTTGCGCACCAGCGCCCGGCATGCCTTGCCGTCGGCCACCGTTCCGGCCGCGTCCACCGTGGACTCGATCACCAGCGCCGCGCGGTCTTCGTTTTCGTTCAGCGAGGTGATGCCCACGGAAAGCTCGACAGGGAACATGGGAAAGACCTTGACGCCCGTGTAAACCGAAGTAGTCTCGCTACGCGCGTGCGTGTCCAGCACGGTTCCCAAGGTGACGCGCGAGTCCACGTCGGCCACGCCGATCAGCACCCGGATGCGGCCGTCCGCCAGTTGCTCCGCCCACTCGATCTGGTCCAGATCTTTGGAGGTATCGTTGTCGATTGAAGACCACAGCAGCGAGCG
>CAZJZM010000205.1:0-1917 GCA_964550485.1 Microcaldota archaeon
CTGGCGGCGTCGTCCTGGACGTAGTAGGCGGCGCGCAGACCTTCACCGGTGTTGAAGGGGATCTGAGAGGCCTTGCGCTCGGTCTTGCGACGCGCGGGGCGCGCCGCGCCGGTGCTGCGCGATGGCACAGGACGGTCGGGCAAAGCCTTATAGTTGTGATGCGGCGTGGCCAGCAGCAGTTCCGGCAACTGCTGGTTGCGCAGGACATTGAAGAGGAAACCGGCCACGACCAGAGTGAAGACCACGGCACTGATGTCGAAAACGCGGCGTAAGCGCTTCCAGCGTTTTCGTTGTGGGTCGAAAAAAATCTGCTTATCTGGCATCTGGGGGTTCGATCGCTCCTGCTGGCGGACGCAAAAACCTTAAAATCGGTCGAAGGCGTACAGTTCGAATCGTATGGAAGCTACCCCTCAGAGTCAATTGCGGCCGGAAAGGCCGGATTTCAGCGCAGCGCAGGCGGAAGCCGCAAAGGCCGAAAGCAGCGGCCTGCGTGCTCGGCTTTCGGTGCGGGAAACGGCGTCTGCGCTACTGGCCCTGGCCGCAGGGCTATGGCTCCGGTTGTGGATGCAGGGCAATTTCTTCCAGGTCAATGGGGATTCGTTGATCTACGGGGGCCTGGCCAGGAATCTCCTGCTGCACGGGCGCTTTGCCCTGGCGGGGGCCGGCAGCGAGATCTATCCAACGTTGATCCGGCTGCCCGGCTACCCGCTGTTTGTCGCGCTCTGCTGGCGGATATTCGGGATGGAGAACTATGCCGCGGTTGCCTGGGTGCAGATTGCGCTGGAACTGGCGGGTTGCCTGCTGCTGGCGGATTTTGCGCGGCGGATTGCCGCTGATCCATGGAAGCGCGGAGTCGCGCAGGCGACGCTTTGGCTGGCCGCGCTCTGTCCGTTCACTGCCATCTATGCCGCGCAGCCGCTGACCGAGGCGCCCACTCTGTTCACGCTGGCACTGGCGCTGAACGCGGCGGCGCGGTTCCGGGAGCGGCCCCGCTGGGGCAGCGCGCTGGCCTTCACCTTTGCAGTCACCTGGGCGGCGCTGCTGCGGCCGGATGGGGCGCTGGTGGGCATAGCCCTTGCCCCGGCCATGGCGATGGGATTATTCCCGCGGCGCTTGAAGACTGGGTGCCCCACCCAAGCAGAGAATGGGTGCCCCACCCTCGCCGCGTCGTTGTTTTTGCGGCCAGGATGGGCTGCCGCAACCCAATTCTCTCCTCTCGGATTGAGTCCTTCCGAATCGACGGAAAGCGATAACGCGCCTGAGACAACCTCCTTTAAAAAGCCGGTCCGCATGGCCCTGACCTGCCTGCTCCTGGCGCTCACCCCCTTCGCGCTCTGGACAGCTCGAAACTGGCATGTTTTCCATGTCTTTCAACCGCTTGCGCCGCGCTATGCGTCCGATCCGGGCGAGGACACCTGGCCGGGTTGGCAGCGCTGGACGAAGACTTGGTGCCTGGACTTTGTTTCCACCTACGACATCTATTGGAATGTGCCGGGAGCGCCGCTGGATTTGACGAAACTGCCGGCGCGCGCCTTCGACTCCCCGGCGCAATACGCCGAGACCAAGGCGCTGGCGGCGGATTACGAGGCCGGCGGAGAAGTCTTCACGCACGCCATCGACAAGCGTTTTGCCAAGCTGGCCGAGGATCGCGTCCGGGCCCATCCCCTGCGCTACTACGTGGTTCTGCCGCTGGGGCGTCTGGCCGATATGACCCTGCGACCGCGCGTGGAAAACCTGCCCATCGACCTCGACTGGTGGGCATATGCGCGGCATATGGCCGAGACGCGCTTCAGTTGGTTTTATACCGCCCTGAACGCGCTGTATCTGCTGCTGGCGCTGGGCGGATTTTGCCTGCGACCGCGGTTGTGGCCCTGGATGGCGCTTTACCTGGCACTGCGCGGCGTGCTGCTGATGACC
>CAZJZM010000206.1:0-1096 GCA_964550485.1 Microcaldota archaeon
TCGCCGGGAAGCAGTCTGTCAGGCCTTTTCCCCACTAGGATTTACGTTGATCGAGCTGCTGGTGGTCATTGCCATCATTGCCATCCTGGCGGCGCTTCTGCTGCCCGCCCTCGCCAGTGCCAAGGAAAGGGCGAGGCGCGCCCAATGTCAGAGCAATTTGCACCAATTGGGCATCGGCATGACGATTTATGCTGGAGATAACCGGGATTACGTCCTGCCCGCCAAGCCCAAGGATAACGATTTCAGCACGCCCGGCAACCCACCGTTCGTCCAATACTCCATTGATTCAATGTGGACCAGTGCGGCCCAATCGACGGGGATACCATTCAGCACGAATGGTCCCAGTGTATGGTCCTGTCCTGATATTCTAGGGCTGCCGTTTCCTGATACTGTGGACTACCCGCAATGGATTATTGGCTACCAATACTTTGGTGGCTTCGTCGAGTGGTCCCCCAACGCGTCGCCCGGCACTATCCCAGGCACCCACAGTCCGGTCAAACTCGGCCAGTCCCTGCCATATTGGTGCCTGGCGGCGGATATGGTTGCCAAAATTGGCGGCACTTGGGGCGGTGCTGAAGGTCTCACTCCACCGGAGATTCTCGCGAGCTTCAAGACTTGGCCACCACATCGCGCAGGAGGGCATATATATCCCGCGGGGGGAAATGAGTTGTTCGCGGATGGCTCGGCTCAGTGGTGCAAAGTGCAGACGATGTATCGTTTCACCGTTTTTAATACGACCGACGAGTTTTGGTTTTATCAAAGCACGGCCGACATCACGAGCTCGCTAACGCTTTCGCTCATCAAATCTCTGCAATGGAACCCGGCTACGGATCCGTGAGGGCATACCGCCCGGAACGGATGCGGAATCGCTAGCGAACGCCGGTTTTATCCGATGTTTCCTGATTAGCTTCACAAGTTGATGTTATTGAGATGTTATAGACCTTTACAAAAAGGCTTTCCTCCATGTCCTACAAACGCAAAATAGTGAATCCCACAAGTGAAGGCAATAAACCCGATTTGCGATTGGTCGTAGGCATGAAACCATATGGCAAATGTCAGATGGGTATCGTTGCTTTACTCGCGGCCTGCGCATTTA
>CAZJZM010000206.1:1106-1911 GCA_964550485.1 Microcaldota archaeon
TTTATGTTTTCCATTGTCGCTCCGGCAGCCGATGAACCGCTTACCGACGACATCAACACTTGGGGTCCTTTCGGCATCGGCGGCGATTATCACACAGGCCAGAATTTGACCAACTGGATTCCGCAGATGGCGGCCATTGGCATCCATACCATGCGTGCTTGTTATCCCGGGCAAATGGATTATCTCGCAGCTCGCCAGATAAGGTTCGGCGGTCTCTTGTTTGGTCGCCCGCCGGGGGACACGCTGGATGCCCGCGGTTCCTTGCCCGTCAAGGACTTGCCCCGGTGGGCTGCTTACGTCACGGAGCGCGTGAAACAGGCCGGCGGAAGGGTAAAATACTGGGAGCTGTGGAATGAACCGCCGAACTTCATCGGGCCGGGTCAAACGGCGGCGGATTACGCCCGCTTGCTCGTGACCACTTATGATGCCGCCAAAGCGGCGGATCCAAACTGCCAAGTGGGCATGGCGGCCAAATCGGTTCACGTAAATTGGCTGGAGCAGACGATTAAATCCGGCGGGAAAGATCATTTTGATTATATCGTATTGCATCCCTACGAAAGCCTCGGTTGCGCGGTGGATCATCCCGGAGCTGAACCGGTTTTTCTGAGCATCGTTCCCACTGTCCGCAAGATGCTTGCCGCCCAAGATCCGTCCAAGGTGAACGTTCCCATCATGTGTACAGAACTGGGCTACGACGCCGGCCGCGGTCCTGACCTTCAAGGCTATGCCTTGGTCAAAGCCTACACGATGGGCATCGCCCAGGGCATGGCCTGCATCGAATGGTTTGAGGGGATCGATGGCGATA
>CAZJZM010000207.1:0-1905 GCA_964550485.1 Microcaldota archaeon
CGTGTAGCCTTCGGCCAGGTGGTTCTGGTTGGGTACCACGCCGGCGGTGAGTTCGACCAACTGCGAGTATTCGCGCCCGTTCAGCGGCAGTTCGGCGATCTCGCGCTCGTTGACCACTTGGCCGCGCTCGCTGGACTCGGTTTCCAGTTGGGTCACGTCGGCCGTGGTGGTTACCGTGGTGGCTGCGGTAGCCACCTTCAGGGATACGTCTACGCGCTGGTGGGCGCCTACCGTCAGTTCAAAGCCGGCAGCCGCGGGCTGGAAGCCCTTGGCCGTTACCTCCAGCCGGTAAGGGCCGATGGCAATGTCCACAAACCGGAACTCTCCCCGGTCGTCGGTGGTTGAAGTGCTGTGCGCCCCGGTAGCGGTGTTGTGCAGGGCTACCTGGCATCGCGGAACCACCGCCCCGCTGGGATCGGTGACTGTTCCCAATACGGTTGCGGTATCGAATTGCGCCCTGGCGCCAGCGGCAAAGACGAGAAGAAGAACGAACACTGCTAAGCGACGCATGACTCCCCCTGCAACCAAGATTCTCACGGAGAGTCAGGGCGAGCGCCGCAGGCAGGACTCGAAACTCATTCTTCAGGCAGGAGCCGAGCGAGCAGCTCTACACCGGTCTCGGTGTGAGCATGGCTGTTCTAATGATCAAACTACCGGGCGGGGATCAACTGTCAATGAATTTATGAAGATAGCGGCCGAAAAAACGCACAATTGTGAGCCAGATCACCAAGAGCTGCCGGACGCAGCAAAATCCTGCCGCCCGGCGCGCAGGACTACCGCCGGCCCGATGCTCCTTGCTGAAGAGTAATTCAGGAGTTGGCAGTCACCTCCCGGAGCCACAACTTCGAAAACTGGTCGAGAGACGGCTTGCACTAAGAAATCTCGATACCGATCCAATCTCCAGCAGACCCAAAATGTGCACTTTAGGTAACTTCGCGCAGACAATTTCAGTGGCGATAGCACATATCCAGGCTTTCTTCCGGGGCCTGGGATGGACCATGACCGTGGCGGATCGGCGACAGAACATGGGTCAAGAGGCTCGGATAGACCTCGAGCGGTTCCACAATTCACGCGCCCTCTCCAGCATCCAGCAAAGGGTCATTTTCTTGAGAAAGATGCCACTTGCGGGCGCTGGTTTCGGGGTACAGCAGTTGTGGAACGGCTGTAGCCGTCAATTCTCTCGCCTGTTTCCTTGCTGGGCCCGATGATTGCATAGCGTGGTTTGGCTCTGACTTTTCTATCGACTGCGGCTACGCTGGTGGGGCTGGTGCTTCAATGGGCCAGCAGGGAGTTTAGTTTCTGCGCTCTCCCTCCCACGGCACAGGAACAAGACAAGCACAGGCTGGGCACCGGAAGAATGTTGGTGGATCGTCCTGGGACCCCTCCTGGTCTCGGAATTCAGGGGTAGGAGGGCTGAACAAGACATCCTTGCCCCTCTCCAGGCGGTACGGCATTTGGTCTGAGGCTGACCGGAAACTTTGCACTGGGCGATTTCGTACTGATGGATAGGGAATGGACCGCCTCGCCGAAAGTGGGGCGTAAACTGTTCCCGCATTCGATCACTCTCCTCTGAGACAAGCGAAAGGCAGAAATGAAAAGGATTATTCTCGGGATTCTCGCGTTTACCGCTATGGGCGGCGCAGCTTCACTCTGGGCTCAAGTTTCGTCCCCGGTGCAGGCCCCTGCCCCGGCGCAAGTTTCGGCCCCGGCTCTGACGGCCGATGAGGTTGTCAACAAGTACCTGGACGCTGTTGGCGGCAAAGATGCAATCAGCAAGGTGAAGACGATGTCGGTCGAGGGCACCATGCAGGTGATGGGGAACGACGCCCCGACAACGACCATCACGGTGGATGGCGTGGGCACAAAACAGGAGTCCGACTTCAACGGAACCAAGATCATTTCGTG
>CAZJZM010000208.1:0-1901 GCA_964550485.1 Microcaldota archaeon
CAGCGGCACGATGGCCGTCTCGGTGGAGGCGACCTGCTGCACCGCGGTTTCCTCGGCCTGGCCGACCACCGCGGTCTGGGTCTCCACGATCTGCACGATCGAGGTCTGCTGCTGCGTGGGGTTGAGGGCGGCCACGGCCGTCAGGGTCGCGGAAGGCACCGCGGCCTGCACGGTCTGGACGACCTGCTGCTGGGCGGTCTGCACCGCCTCACCGACCACCGCGGTCTGGGTGGCTATGGCCCCGTAGACCATCGTCTCCACCGCCTCGCTGGTCTCGGTGGCCTGCGCGATCACCGCGGTCTGCGTGGCGCCCGGAACCACCGCGGTCAGGGTCTCCTTCCACTGGTTCACCGACTGGGTCTCCGTGGCCAGCACCTGCGCCACGTTGGTCTGCGCCGCGTTCACGGTCTGGGTCCACTGCGCCACCACCGCGGTCTGGGTCGCCACCGGCAGGATCCCCACCTGGTTGAGCAGGGCCCCGACGGTCTGCTCCACCTTGACCACATTGGTCTCCTGGGGCGCCACCGTTTCCACGGCCCGCGTCAGGGCGGCCTCGGCCGTCTGCTGGGCCGCGGGCTGGGTGGCCGTGGGCGTGGAGGTGCTGCCCACCGGGGTCTTGGTCTTGGTGGGGGTGTTGGTGTAGGAGGGCGTGTTCGTGTTGGAGGGCGTGTCCGTGTTCGAGTAGGTGTAGGTCTGCGTCGGCGTCAGGGTGTAGGTGTTGGTGTTGGTGGGCGTGTCCGTGGGCGTGAAGGTGGCCGTGGCCGCCTGCGTCCCCTCGGCCGTGGACACCGCCGTCTGGGTGGACTCCACCGCGGTCTGGGTGGACTCCACCGCCGTCTCGGTCGCCTGCACCGCCGTCTCCGTGGCCAGCACCGCCGTGGCCGTGGCCTGCTCCGCCGTCTGCGTCGCCTGCTCCACCGCCGTCTGCGTCGGCGCGGGCAGCCCGCCCACAGCCGTCTCCGTCGCCACCACCGCCGTGTCCGTGGCCTGCGCCGCGGTCTGCACCGCCGTCTCCGTCGCCGCCACCGCCGTCTCCGTGGGCTGCGCCGCCGTCACCGTGGCCTGGGCCACGGAAGTCTGGGTCGATTGCACGATGGCTGTCTGGGTCTGCGCCGGCAGCTGCGCCACCGCCGTCTCCGTCCCGTCCACGCAGGTCTGCGTCGCCTGCACGATGGCCGTCTGCGTCTGCGCCGGCAGCAGGGCCACTTGCGTTTCCGTCGCCTGCACCGCCGTCTCCGTCGCAACCACCACGGTCTCCGTGGACTGGATCGCCACCTGCGTGGCCTGCACCGCCGTCTCCGTAGCCACCACCCGCGTCTGCGCCGCCGCCGCCGAGGTCGCCGTCGCGCGCACCTCCGCCGTCTCCGTCGCCGCCACGTTCACCGGCGTGGGGCTGAGCGCCGCCACCGCCTTCTTCAGGTCATCCCCGGTCGCCTTGATGCCGCTGATGATGCCGATGTGGAAGCCGGCCACCGCGCACACGGTGGCGGTCGCCGCCAGCAGGGACAATACGAGTACACGGATCATTCGACGCATGGCTGCCCGTCCCTAGAAGATGGCGTAATAAAGGGCGAAATTCGCGATCCACTGCTGGTCCGTCACGGACACGCCGTGGGATGTCTCCGAGATCCACGCCGGGCCCACATCCGCCTGCAGCGACCAGCGCGGGATGAACACGTATTGGAGCCCGACGAAGGGCTCCCAGTAGCCGCCCGTCCCGCTGAGGCTGTCCAGGCCGCTGAAGCTCAGCCCGCCGCCTTCGGCGCCCACCAGCAGCTTCACCGGGCCCACAGTGTAGGGGTTGTAGTAGAGGCGCGCCGCGTAGGCCACGGACTCGGAGTCCGCGGCCACCTTGGACTCCACGTCCAGGGGGCCCCAGGCCTTGTATCGCACACGGATAT
>CAZJZM010000209.1:0-1899 GCA_964550485.1 Microcaldota archaeon
GCGGCTTCGGGAACGGCCATGAAACCTGCATAGAGCGCGGCAAATGTCCAATCCCGGTTGAACCCATCAGAGGCTCGAGCCAACTGCCAATTGGCGACTTTCCGCATCGCGCGGCTGACGTCTTTGCGTTTGAGCGCGGGTGAGAGATTGGATGCGAGAGGAAGTGAAGCAGACGGCGCATCTCCGACCCATGGATTGTCCGCGGGCTTCGTTGATTGTCCATAAAGAGCGGAAGAGCACAACAGCAGCGCCAGCGTCGCTATTGCCACGGCGTGCCATAAATGTTTCGGCTCGCGCACAGACGAGGGTTCGCTAATCGCTTGATTTGCGCTGGAGCAGTGAATAGCCCTGCCAGACAACTGTTGCGCGCATTCCTCGATAATCATGCAATGCCCTTCCAGCGATAACGTTATCTATTAAGGTGGAGATTACAGCAGGAAAGCGCAGCATGTCAACTGCTTGGCGGACCCTGCCGTTTATCTTGCAGTGAGCGCCGTTGGCAGCATCGGGAGACAGGGTAATTCCATCGCCGCCTGTTCCACGTCCTGCGGAAATCGGGCCGCTGATGCGCATGTGATCGCCTGCATTGCCTTCTCCAGTATAATTTTGGTATCGTTATTGCTGCAAAGGAATCGCGATGAATGATTTGCGCGCTCAGATAAAGCCTCCAGCCAGTGTGCGATGGGATTGCATCAGCCTGGGCGAGGTGATGCTGCGGCTCGATCCGGTCGAGGATCGCATCCACACGGCACGAAATTTTCGAGTGTGGGAAGGCGGCGGCGAGTATAACGTGGCTCGCGGGTTGCGCCGCTGCTTTGGCCTGCGCGCCGCCATTGCCACGGCTCTGGCGGACAATGCGGTCGGCCGGCTGGTGGAAGATCTGATGCTGCAGGGAGGCGTGGATCAGGAACTGGTACGATGGGTACCCTTCGATGGGGTTGGCCGCGCGGTTCGCAATGGCTTGAATTTTACCGAGCGCGGTTACGGCGTCCGAGCTGGGCTGGGCTGCTCTGACCGGGGAAATACGGCGGTCTCGCAACTGAAGCTGGGAGACTTCGACTGGGGCTCTATCTTCGGCGCGGAGCGCGGAGCGCGCTGGTTCCACACTGGCGGCATCTTCGCCGCGCTTTCCGATACGACGATCGCAGTGGCGGGCGAGGCGATGGACGCCGCGCGTAACGCGGGCACGGCAATCTCTTACGATCTGAATTATCGCGAGTCACTCTGGAAATCTATCGGCGGCAAACCGAGGGCGCAAGAGGTAAACCGCGAACTGGTGCGGAAGGTGGACGTTCTGTTTGGCAATGAAGAGGACTTCTCCGCCATGCTGGGCGTCGAGGTTGCGGGCGTGAGCCAGGGCTTCGACGAGTTGCCGGTAGAGAGTTACGGCAAGATGCTCCGCGATCTCTCCAGCGCCTACCCGAACTTGAAGATCATTGCGTCCACGCTGCGCACGGCGCACACTGCATCGGAAAACGGATGGGGCGCGATTGCGCTGCATCAAGGCGGAATTGCCCATGTCGCGCAACGCAATATCGACATACTCGACCGTGTGGGCGGCGGCGATTCTTTTGCTTCGGGCCTCATCTACGGACTGCTTACCGGCAAGGATGTTGAGTGGGCGGTGAAGTGCGGCGTGGCGCATGGAGCGCTAGCCATGACGACGCCCGGCGACACGAGTACCGCGAGCCTGGCGGAGGTGCTGCGCGTAATGAGCGGAGGCGCGGCTCGAATATCGAGATAATCGGTTTTCTCAACACAGGATGTGCAACATCCGGAAAGAATGTGATCCCGTGAAAATGCTGCAAATGGCGGACGTCGTTCGCTACCGCACGATGACGACGGAGGAATTGCGCGAGACGTTTCTGCTCAGTGATCTCTTTCAGCCTGGGCAGGTCA
>CAZJZM010000210.1:0-1899 GCA_964550485.1 Microcaldota archaeon
TGAGACCGATGTGCGTCCCACCAATGCAGGTGAGTCCCCCCGAAATCAGGTTCCAGAGGGGGCCGTAAATCGAAGGGGTGTCATGCCCGAAGAGACGCAGAAACGGATCGGAGGCGGCAATCGAAGTGGCGATGGCGGGATCGGTCGCATAGGAATCTGTTCCGTAAACGGAGAGCAGCCGCCCATAGAAGGCATAGGCATACAGGTCGGTGGAAAGCATGACCGGCGCGAAGAGGAGCGAAATGGGAAATGCAGCACCACAACCGAACACAACGCACTGCAACCTGGCGGACTGCCGGCCTTTTACGAGATGAAGCGTGAATGCGTAGATCGCGAAGAGCGCCGCGCAACTCACGAAAAACGGCAGCCCCGCGTCGAATTGGGATTGAGATTTGCAAACCGAGAGCGATTCGGTGCTGATTGATTTGACCCAAGGGAAAAGTTCGGCTACGTGGCTCGGCACCGAGGAAGTAATCGGCAAAAGGAGACCGGGCAATAAGAGATAAATCGCCAGAGAAACACCTCCACAGAGCGCCACGAGCGCCAGGCGGCGGTTTGTCGTGTCGGCGCGAGTAAAATGACGATCCGGAGGAGGGGGCTCCATTTGAGTGGCGGCGACCCTGCCCGAGGCAGCGCGCGAACTCAATAGGAAAGTTGACCGAGGCCCCAGCCTCTATTAGTTTGTCGATCCTTTCATGAAGATTAAGCGCGCTCTTATTTCAGTTTCGGACAAGACCGGACTCGTCGAATTTGCCCGGGAACTCTCGGCTCTAGACATCGAGATCGTCTCCACCGGCGGCACGGCAAAGCTGCTGCAAGGAGAAGGCATCAAGTGCATGGAGATTTCCGCCTTCACCGGCTTCCCAGAGATTCTGGACGGGCGGGTCAAGACTCTGCACCCAAAAGTTCACGGCGGTCTGTTGTACCTGCGTGGGAACGAGTCCCACGAGGCGCAAGCCAAGGCTAACGCGATCGAGCCAATCGACATGGTCGTCGTCAACCTCTACCCATTCGAGGCGACGGTCGCTAAAGAAGGGGTCACTTTGGACGAGGCGGTCGAGCAGATCGACATCGGCGGTCCTTCGATGCTGCGGAGCGCTGCCAAGAATTACCGTTCCGTTACGGTGGTGGTGGATCCGGCGGATTACAAGGATGTGCTCGCCACCATTCGGGACAACGAGGGTGGCACGACCTTGAAGCTGCGCGAGCGGCTGGCGATCAAGGTCTTTGTCACGACCTCAAAGTATGATGGAGCCATTTCCGCTTATCTGAATAAAGAGCAGGAGACCTCTTGTTCGTTCACTGTCTCCCTGCCGATCGCGGCCCGGTTGCGCTACGGGGAGAACCCCCACCAGCAAGCGGCCCTCTACGGGAACTTTGACGACTTTTTTCAGAAGCTCCACGGCAAGGACCTCTCCTTTAACAACATCCTCGACATCACCGCCGCCTCGAAGCTAATCGCCGAGTTTTCCGAGCCCACGGTCGCTATTCTCAAACATACCAACCCGTGTGGCGTTGGAACGGACGCGGATTTGCGCGCTGCGTGGGACAAAGCTTTTGCGACTGATAAACAGGCCCCTTTTGGAGGCATCATCGTTTGCAACCGGACGCTCACCGAGCCGCTGGCCCGGGCGATCAGTGAGATTTTTTCCGAAGTGATCATCGCCCCCGGGTTCGATCCGGAAGCCCGCGCGCTTTTGCAGAAAAAGAAGAATTTGCGCCTGATGAAAAAGCTGGCGCCTCCGGTCGAAACGGAAGTCGAGTTCGACGTCCGTTCGGTCATCGGCGGTCTTTTAGTGCAAGACAGAGATCGCGACGAATTGAAAGAGTTGGAGAGCAAAGTGGTCACCCAGCGGCCGCCGACGGCTGACGAAATGCGCGCGATGATTTTTGGATGGA
>CAZJZM010000211.1:0-1885 GCA_964550485.1 Microcaldota archaeon
TAGCTGGCGTCCAGGGCAGGGCCGAGCATGAGGATGGCGGCGATGCGGCGGACGACCTGGGCGAAGTATGCGGCCTCTTCGGGACGAAGAGCACGGTGGAGAAGCGGCGAGGCGGGTTCCGAGGTGAACTCGCGGTAGCTGAGCCACTTTTTGAGAACCTGATAACCGCCGAGGGTACGCACCAAACCAGTCCGGGATCGCAACCAATCACAGCGGCGACCTGGTCTATCCATCCAATCGCGGTACCATACTCATCAGGCTTCCCCGCGTAGGCAACATCGCCGCTGATCAGAATGCCGTCCAAGTACTTGAATTCATTCCGTTCGCGGAGTTGCTTGAGGTCTCTCACGATGGCATGGCGTAACGGTGAATCGAGGTCATACCTGCTGACCTCTGAGAGTCCCGACTGGAAGTGGATGTCCGAGAGGTGAACGAAGGTGAGCGGTCGCGATTCCAATGTCTTCCTCAACACCTTCCGCTCGTTTGAGATTTTACTCCTAACGGATTCATTATACTGAGCCCGATGCTCGTCGCCATTGTAGCGCAGCGAAGTGGATAGCGGCGTCAAGCGACTTGTTGTCAAGGGCGCAATTCACGTATGCAGCCAAGGTAACGACATGGTGCAGTCCTCCATCCTATCTTCAGAATCGCGGTCAGATGGTGGGTCGTCATCGCAACAAACACTCTCGATTCAATCGAGTACGACAACATGACGCTTTTGCTCACCGTGTTGAGATAAAATAGGAGGCGTCTGGAGCTTTCTATGTATTCGCGCCCGATTCTCGCCACTCTCCAACGCCGTTTGCAGGAACCGCGACGGTTTCTCCAAGTTCTTGCCGGACCGCGCCAAGTCGGCAAGACGACCGTGGCCCGACAGGCGATGGCCCAGTTTCAGGACCGATCCACCTATGCAACCGCCGACAACCCCGCACCCGGCGACCGGGTTTGGCTGGAACAGCAATGGGAAGCGGCCCGCCTTCGCTGCCGCCAAAGCGGCTCCTGGCTGCTGGTTCTGGATGAGATCCAAAAGGTGCCGCAGTGGTCGGAGGTCGTCAAGCGGCTTTGGGACGAAGATTGCGCGGAAGGCTTGGATTTGCGCGTGGTCCTGCTGGGTTCCTCGCCCTTGCTGGTCCAGCGCGGTCTCACCGAAAGTCTTGCCGGACGCTTCGAGATTCTCCGGGCCGGACACTGGGCTTTGGCGGAGATGCAAGCGGCCTTTGGCTGGTCGGTCGAGCAGTACATCTACTTCGGCGGGTATCCTGGGGCCGCCGCATTGGTCGGCGACGAGGACCGCTGGCGGCGGTATCTTCTGGATTCGTTGATCGAGACGACGCTGGCGCGCGACATTCTGCTGATGACGCGCGTCGATAAACCGGCCCTGCTGCGGCAACTCTTCCACCTGGGCTGCGAGTATTCCAGCCAGATTCTTTCCTACCAAAAGATGCTGGGGCAACTCCAGGACGCCGGGAACACCACGACCTTGGCGCATTATCTGGAACTGCTCGCGGGCGCTGGGATGCTTTGCGGCGTCCCGAAATTTGCGGGCCAGGTGGTGCGGCAGCGCGCGGCCAGCCCAAAACTTCAAGTGCTAAACAATGGGCTGAAAAGCGCCCAGGCGACGACCACGTTTTCGCAGATTCGACAGGCCCCGGAGCAATGGGGACGGATGGTCGAGTCCGCCGTCGGCGCCCATCTCTGCGGCCACGCACTGGCGGGCGAGTGCGAGGTCTTCTACTGGCGCGAGGTCAACAAAGAGGTGGACTTCCTGCTACGCAAAGGAGACAAATTGGTTGCAGTCGAGGTGAAGAGTGGCCGCAGGCGGGATTCGTTGTCCGGCATGGCGGCCTTTGAGAAAGCGTTCTTCCCCGTAAAGAAGCTGCTGGCA
>CAZJZM010000212.1:0-1878 GCA_964550485.1 Microcaldota archaeon
CGATTTGATGCCTTTGGCTTGATAGAAAGCCCATTGGTCCGAAGCTTTGATCTGGTCCAGCATCGCCTCGTTGGCGTGAAACCCCGCCATGAGGGCCGCCATCGCCGCGAAAGCGGCGAGAAAGGCCGAGCTCAGAGCCACTCCCAGGATCCATCGTTCCTTGTTTTCCTCGGCGCTATGCTCCATGTGTTCGTGGAGGTGTTCGGTAGGTACTTCGATCTCTTCTGGCATTTGACTTCCTTTGATTGGAATTTGTTTACCGCGGATAAATTATGGGAAGGACGTTGCTCTGTCAAGTGTGGGTCTACTGGGGATCTTGATCGTCAGACCGTTTTAGGTCTTCCGAAATTTCCCCCCGCCTCGGTCCAGAATTCCTTGGGATGAAGCTGGATATCCCAGACCAGGCCCAGCCATGAAAAAACCTTGAGAATGTAGTGGGTGGGATCGATCTCCCACCAATAGATGCCCTGCCTCTCCGAAAACGGGAAACGATGATGGTTGTTATGCCAACCTTCTCCCATCGTGATGATCGATAGAATAAGGCTGTTGCGGCTATCGTCGCCCGTATCAAATCGTTTGTTCCCTATGAGATGGGAAAGAGAGTTGATACTGAAGGTTCCATGATAAAGAAGGGTCGTGCTGGTGAAGAACCCCCAGCTTAATAGCTGGATCCCGTTGGTATGAAGCATGGGCGCGGCATGCTGCAAAAAAGAACCTAGTAAAAAAATGCTTCCAGCCAAAACGAATGGCGCCACACCATGATACTTATTGATCCAACGAAGCTCAGGATATTTGGTCAGGTCTTTCACCGCTTCTTCATTGGTATCCTGATAACGCTTGCAAAGGATCCATCCGACATGGGCCCACCAAAGCCCCCTTAATCGGGGCGAATGGATATCCTCCTCGGTATCGGAGAATTTATGGTGATGCCGGTGATGAGCGGCCCACCAGAGTGGGCCCTGCTGGCCGCAAGACGCTCCCCAAAAAGCCAGGACGAACTGGAAAAATCGGCTCGTTTTATAGGACCGGTGGGAAAAGTAACGGTGGTAGGCCCCTGTAATGGCGAACATCCTGGCGTAATACATAAATAGGCAAAAGATCACCGCGGTCCAACTGAACCCGGTCAGGACAGCGGCGACTCCGATCAGATGTACCCCGATGAAGGCGATACTTCCCGGCCAATCGATCTTTTCATCGTGGGTATATTTTCGTTTGAGACGCCGCCACATGGTTTCTGAGCGGTTTTTCATCGCTTCAACTTCAATCATTGCGCGGGACTCCCGATCGATCGAACTTTCAAGCGGACTAAAAAATCAATTAAGATTGACGCATTAAGGGAAGAAAGGATGGATCAAAGAATGGACCACTGGCGGTAAACGTATCGTTGACGGCTTCTCCCCTTAATGAGGATCGATACGATTTGGATCGACCCTGGTTGAAGTCTATCATAACGACCAGGTCCAAATGAATAACCACGGGAACAAATTATTCCCGATTTTTGAACGTCTTTTCCCAAGAACTCTGAAAATCCACGGGCATTTATCCATCTTGATCTACTTTCCCAATTTAGAACGGTTCGGATCCAAGGTGATCATTGCCACAGCCGCGACGATGAGGAGCGAAACCAGGAAAATGAACGAGGTTAGGGCCTCTCCGGCGAATATCCAGCCCAAAATAACGGCGATCACGGGATTCACGAAGGCATAGGTCGAAGCTAAGGCTGGAGTGGCCTTATGCAGGACCCAAATATAGGAAGTAAAACCGATGAGGGACCCGAACAAGACCAGATACAACCATGCGATCACCGAATGGTAGCTGATCAATGCCCAATGAAATTCAGCCGGTTCTCCCAAAACGAAACCGGCGACCAATAGGAAG
>CAZJZM010000213.1:0-1872 GCA_964550485.1 Microcaldota archaeon
GCAGTAATAGTGCCACTAGTATTTACATTTGCCATTGGGCTACCTCCCGGCGTTGAACCGCCGCCAGTTGCCGGATAACCGGCACTTTGTAAAGAATAACTATTATCTACAAAAGCCATTTTGTTACCTGCTTCCGTAAAGGGCGGTCCCAGAACTAGGCTTTATGGTACGCTCCAGACAGGTAAGTGAGGAAGCAGAGCCACCCCAGGAACCTACAATTTGTACCTTAGTGGTAGGAAGTGTGGCTAGAAATTGATCGGCAGAACCCCAGTTCGTAACGCCAGCAGGCTGAGAAAACAAATCATAAAGTGCAAAAACGCCAGTATCCAAACCATTGGCAACATCATAAGTACCAGGGCCGGCGGTCCAACCATAACGCTCGGACATTTCAGCAAGCCAAGTATGTGTAGGCTTATAATAAAGTGGGAAGTTGTTTAGCCAAACCTGAGTAGGATTAGGCCAGTCGGCAGAATCCCTAACACCGGCAGCGGTACGGAGAACAAAAAGAATATTCTTGAAAACACGGCCAACGTTTTTGAGAATAAGTGTAGGGTTAGTTTGAGCAGTAACGGCAGTAAATACTTCACGATCAAGGAATGCGACGGAACCGTTACCATTAGGAGTGGTGACAGTAGGAACATTACCAATTGACGGAGGCGGTTCGGTCCAATAGAAGTTAGTGCAAGCTACGCTTATGTTAGGCAGGGTAGTAGGTGGGGTAGCATAGATATTAGCTGAGGTATTTATGAACCCCTGGTAACGATAATTCTTATTAGCGGCAGAGTTAGGAACAGCACAGAAAGCATCACGTTCCCTATCTTCAAGTGGCAGCCACAATTCAAAACCAAATGATCCGCCAGCACCGCCAGAGCCAGCGGTAGCCAAATAGTTAGGAGAGTTGCGAGGATCACAGAAAGGCGGATTGCCATGATATGCAAAATACTTTTCGGCAAGCATAAGTTCATAGCCATCATAAGGATTTATAATAAACTCAGAGCTAGGGTCCTGAAGTGAGTTATTGGTAAGCGCAGTAAACGGAGCATCACCTTTGAAAACAACAGTGGCAGCGTTACCGGCAGCTGTGGCAGTAACGTAAAGTTCAAGGCCACGGAGAAAGCCGTTAGACTGAATATCAAATGGCCCAATTTGAGACTGAGCGGCAGTAATAGCGGTAGCAGGGTTTTGAAAATCCTGAACAGTAGCTTTACGGGAAGCACGAACAAAAGGAATAGCATTTTGCTGTGCCGGAGTGGCACTAGCGGAACCAGGACTAGCGGCAGTAGATGCCGGAGCAGGACCATTCTGATCACTGGCGGCAATTTGCGTTCCAGTAGGCATTTTGTTATTTCTCCTAACCGACTAGCAGCCACGCTTGGGCTGCGGGATGGCCGCTATATTTATGGGCTAGAAGATTGAAAAACATGCGCCACAATTCCACTAAGAGAAAAGCAAAAAACCCAGGTACTAGGCTAATATAAATAGTTTTTGCCATTTCCACGGCAAACCTCCGGTTACAAATTGGGTGGTTTTATTATCATAGCCTTCGAAAATGGATCGGCAACATTTCTATATAACCATTCATATTTAGCTAGTGATCTGGTAACCTCAATTAGTTCCCTGGTAGTCATCCGAAACAAACCCCGCATTTCCATTAGATCATCTTGATCTGATAATGCTTGTAAAAATGCGTGGGAACTTTGGCCCCATGTAGCTCTAGGAACCCAAGCGGGACGTTGCAATTCGCTAACTTCCGAGACGCCTAGGGCCCTAATCTGAAACTGTATTTCCGCTATAATATCTGCCAGCTTTAGCCGCATTGCCAAATAGTAAAGGTCTGCAAAAATTACTGTCCAACCGCCATCTATGAACAAT
>CAZJZM010000214.1:0-948 GCA_964550485.1 Microcaldota archaeon
GCGACAAACACGCGGTTGGGCCGCTCTGACCGGATGCGCAGGTAAGAAACCCCGTAAGCCGCGCAGACGAGAAACAGCAGCGACACCATCGGCAGCACCGCCCGCGCCAGCGGATCAAACCCCAGCCAAGCGTCCGGCGCCACCACCGGCGGATTGACAAACAGCCAGAATACCATCGCGACATGCACGCCGCCGACCACCGGCAGAAACCAGGGACGGGTGCGGTCGTTTGGCCAGAGCGCCGCCAGCGCGGCTCCCACCAACGGCACAATAATGAGGAGCAACGGGTTCATTCTCGGAGCGTGGTAAGTTTGCGGGTGTCGAGCGAATCAAAGGCGCGCTGGATGCGATCCACGATGATGCCGATGATGAACACGCCCACGGTGACATCCAGCAGGATGCCGGATTCCACCAGCAACGGCGTGGAGTGGATGAGCAGCAGGCCGAACAGGTAAATACCGTTTTCCAAAATCAGATAACCGCAGACTTGGGAAATGGCCTTGGCCCGGCCGATGAGCAAAATAAAACCGGTCAGGATCGCGGCCAATGCGCCGGGCACGAGCAACATCCCGGCGTGTTCCGGCAGCAACGGCAACGCCCGCGCCAGCGCCACCGCCGCGATGGTGCCGCCGGCTCCGAGCAGCAGCGACGGCACGAATCCGATGAACGGTTCGATCTCTCGTTCGATGTTGGCTGCGCGCATCGCCCGCCGCAGCAGGCCGGGAATCACCACGCCCTTGCCCGCCATGGTGGCCAGCGCGACGGCGATCACGCGCCAGTCGAGCCGTTCATGTTCCATCAGCAACGGCATCACGCCAAGCACCATGCCTTGCAGCGACATGGCGCGGATGAGCGTTGGCAGCCGGCTGCTGCCCAGAGCGATCAGGTTCAGTCCCATCGCCAAGCCGATCACCGGGTTCAATGTTCCATTCATTTGGCACCACCTTT
>CAZJZM010000214.1:958-1872 GCA_964550485.1 Microcaldota archaeon
AGCCACCAGCAGCGCAAACAGGCACAGCAGAAAAGCCGTGGTGAGCAGCAGAGGCACGCGCTTGAACGCCAGCCGCGCCAGAAATGATTCCACCACGCCCACGCTTACCGTCACCGTCAGCACACCCGCCGCCAACGCACCGGCGGCGGCAAGCGAAGACATTTCACCGATTGGCAGCACCGCCTGCACCAGCAGCAGGGCGAACAACAGCAGTTTCACCGAAGCGCCATGCAATATGACGGCCAGCGGCGGACCGCTGTGGTCGAGAATCATCGCTTCGTGAATCATCGTCAGTTCCAGGTGCGTGTTCGGATCGTCGAAAGGCACCCGGCAATTTTCCGCCAGCAGCACGGTGAACAAGCCCGCCGCCAGCAAAGCCGCGCCCGCGCCGGCCGAAGGCGAAAGCATGGTGACCAAAGACACGCTGCCGGTGTGGACGATGAGCGACAGCACCGCCGCGATGATGGCCGCTTCCGCCAGCACCGCGTAGCTGACTTCGCGCACCGAGCCCATGCCTTCAAAGGCTGAGCCGGTTTCCATGGCGGCCCACGCCGTGCAAAATCGCGCCAGCGCCAGCAGGTAAATCAGCAGCAGCACGTCGCCGCGAAAACTCACCGCGCAGCCCGCCGGTCCCAGCGGCATCAACATGGCGGCAGCGATCAGCGCCACCCACGCCACTGCGGGCGCGATAATAAAACCGGGCGACGCGAGATTGCTCATCACCACGCCCTTGCGCCACAGCTTCGCTAGATCGTAGTAAAGCTGAAGCACCGGCGGTCCGCGACGGCCCGCCACCCAGGCTTTCACTTTGTTGATGATGCCTGGCAGCAGCGGTGCGAGCAGCAGCCACAACGCGAGCCGGAGAATGAGTTCGGGGATTAAAATCATTGCGCGCCTCCGAAAGCGACGAGCAG
>CAZJZM010000215.1:0-1870 GCA_964550485.1 Microcaldota archaeon
TTACCCGCGCTACCCGCTCCGGCTTGCTTCGTCTGCAGGTCGAAGTGGGTGACGCAATTGCCGAGGGCCAGGCGGCGGCCGAAATTTGCAGCGTTTTTGGAGAAGTGGTTGAGACTGTGCGCGTCTCCAAAGCTGGAACCGCGGGGCTGGTGTGGGCGCACAAAGTTGTCAGCAGCGGAGATCCCGTGGTGCGATGCTGGTATACGGAGCCCGCATTGCCGTTCGCTGCAACCGACCCGTTTCTTGAGGAGACTTAAGTTGAGAATTCGTTCTCCGCATCTCCGCAACGCGCGAACCATTCGTTGCCGCGCTCTGTCGTTGGCCTTTTGCGCGGTTATCTGTGGAGGATATTCCCTCGAAATATGTGCCCAAGCCGATACCGCCGGCACCGCGCCGCAGACCACAGCAATTTTGTGCGGCGAATTGATCGACGGCAAAAACGGCCAACCCCTGCTGCATGCCGTTGTTCTCATTCAAGGCAACAAAATCATTTCCGTCACCCAGGGCACAAATCCTCCGGCGGGAGCTCAGATCATCGACCTTTCTCACGACGCTGTGTTGCCGGGACTCATCGATGTTCACACTCATCTTTTGTTTTCGAGCCTGGTTTACGACGATCAGCTCCTAAAGGAGTCCATTCCGTATCGGGCGATTCTCGCGACGCGCAACGCGCGCATCGCGCTCGACAACGGCTTTACCACGCTGCGCGACCTTGAGACCGAAGGCGCCATGTATGCGGATGTGGACCTGAAGAAGGCTATTGATGGCGGATTTGTTCCCGGCCCGCGATTGCAGGTAGCCACGCGCGCCATTGCCCCAACCGGCATGTATCCGCTGCTCGGATACTCGTGGGATCTCGATCTGCCGCACGGCGTTGAAGTGGCCGATGGAGTTGAGAATCTTCGCCATGTGGTGCGCGAGCAAATTGGCAACGGCGCAGACTGGATCAAGGTCTATTCGGACCACGGCTATCATTTTGGACCCGATGGCAGCCTGCATGGAATTGTGAACTATACCGATGCGGAGTTCAGCGCCATTGTGGATGAAGCGCACAGGCTCGGCAAACCGGTTGCGACGCATGCCGTCAGTCAGGAAGGGATCGCATCGGCCCTTCGCGCGGGGGTGGATACCATCGAGCACGGTCCAGGCTTGACCGATGATGAGATTGACACGATGGTGCAACGCGGAATCCCGTGGGTTCCCACCATAACAGGCTTTGCGTACGCGTCGCCTGGGCACCATGTAAACGCTCAATTAGTCGCCAGGGAAAAGCAGGTCTTCGCCTTGGCGCTGAAGAAAGGCGTGAGAATCGTCTGTGGTACCGATGCCAGCGGCTTTGCGTGGACCGCATTCTCTGAGGCCCGCGAATTGAAATTTTATGTGGACTATGGGATGACCCCCATGCAGGCCATTCGCAGCGCAACAGTCTCCGCGGCTCATTTGCTCGGGTGGAGCGATCGTATCGGTACTGTCGAACCCGGAAAATTCGCTGACATCATTGCGGTCTCAGGCGATCCGCTCGCCGACATTACCCGGCTTGAGCATGTTGGATTCGTCATGAAAGACAGCGTTGTTTACAAGCAGGAAATTGGTCAGGCCAATCCGCCTTCGCCTGCGCAGTAAGCGGCCGATAAGTGCTGAGGGATGGATGCTACTCGCCTATCTTGGGTACGCGTTCTGCACATCCTGAAGCGGCTGGACGATCTGCACGCCGCTCGTCGGTTCTCCGCCCGGCGCTGCTGCCTCAGCTTTCTTCCCGTCGATCTGCCAGTCCCAACTGTATTGCCCTTGCGTCATTGGAATCGTCACTGTCCACACATCGCCGTTTTGCGTGGCCGCAACTGGCTTTATGGTAAAGTTCCCTTCGAGC